>DATHJQ010000186.1:0-8225 GCA_035286505.1 Solirubrobacteraceae bacterium
CCGACGCCGTCGAGGGCGTGGCGCACGTGCACGCCGGCCTCGGCCAGATCGTCCGACGGCCCGACGCCGGAGGCCAGCAGCAGCTGCGGCGAACCGATCGCACCGGCGCAGAGCAGCACCTCGCGCGCGGTGCGAACGGCCTCGGTGCCGCGGCGGCCCTTGCGCAGCTTCACGCCGACCGCCCGCCGTCCCTCGAGCTCGATCCCGAGCACGCTCACGCCGGTGCGGACCTCGAGGTTCGGACGCGCGAGCGCCGCCGTCGCCTACCTGCACCCGGCCGCCGAGCGGGCCAACCTGACCGTGATGCCCTACATGCACGTCCTCCGCGTGCTGTTCGAGGGCACTCGCGCCGTCGGCGTGCAAGCCAGTCAGCTGGGCCAGGCCCAGGAGCTGCGCGCCGAGCGCGAGGTGATCCTCTGCGGCGGCGCCTACAACTCGCCGCAGCTGCTGCTGCTCTCCGGCGTCGGTCCCGCGGAGCACCTGGCGATGCGCGAAATCGAGGTGCTGCTCGACCAACCGGCCGTCGGCGAGAACCTCTCAGACCATGCCGCGGCGCAGCTCGTGTGGACGACGCCCGAGCCCGAGAGCCTGCTGCTCGCGCTCGAGCCGGCGGCGCTGGAGGAGTTTGAAGCGACGCAGACCGGGCCGTTCGCCTCCAACCTCGCCGAGGCCGGCGGCTTCGCCCGCGTGGGCGACGGCGCGCCGGCGCCGGACACGCAATTCCACGTCGCGCCCGTGCACATCGTCGACGAGGGCATGCGCGACCCCGAGGCGCACGGCGTGTGGGCGTCCCCGTGCCTGCTCACGCCACACAGCCGCGGAACGGTGCGCCTGGCCTCCAACGACCCGACGGCCAAGCCGATCGTGCACAACGCGTTCTACAGCGCCGGCGACGACATGCAGCGGATGATCGGCGGCGTGCGCCTGCTGCTGGACATCTGCGGACAGCCGGCCTTCCAGCGCTACGCCGATACGCCGTTCAACACGCCCGCGGGCGACAGCGACGAGGCGCTGCGCGCGCACGTCGCGCGCACGACGTTTGCCATCTACCACCCCTGCGGCACCTGCCGCATGGGCGAGGAGTCCGGCGCCGTCGTCGACGCCCAGCTGCGCGTCAACGGCCTGGACGGCCTGCGCGTGGTCGACGCTTCGGTGATGCCGGTCGTGCCGCGCGGCAACACCAACGCGCCGACGATCGCCGTGGCCGAGCGCGCAGCAGACGTGATCCGTCACGGACGCGCGCTGGCCGAGCCGATGGCCGCGACCAGCACGCGCGCGGACGCGACGCCCTCGCAGCCCGTCACGGCCTAGTCACAGCTCCCGGCCGCGCCCGTCGCTCAGCCGGACGCCGGCAGCGGCGGCTCGGGCAGCACGCGCTCGACATAAGCTCCGGCCGGGCGCGCTTCGATTTGGGGGCGCAGGTCCAGCCGGTAGGCGATCAGCGCGATGCTCGGCGCGATCATGCAGTCGGCGGCGTTGAGCTCCTCGCCGCCGAGCACGCCGGCGCCAATCCACAGGTCGATACGGTCGAGCAGCGAGGGCAACTCGGCCATGAGCTGACCCTCGGCCTGAGCGTTAGCCTTGAAGGCGGTCGCGGTGACGCCCTTGGTGGCGATCAGGCGCAGGCGCTCGTTGGGCGACAGCAGCGCGCCGAGCCTGCCCGAGTTGCCGCGGTCGCGAAGGTTGTCCAGCCCGTGCAGCGGGCCCATCAGCCCTAGCCGCCGGGCGGCCATCTGAAAGACCTCGTCGCCCCACGCCTCGGCCTCTTCGACGGCCTGCCGGCGCATCTCGTCGGGGGGAAACAGCGGCGGCGCGCTCTGCACGCTGTCCAGGAAGCGCGCGATCCGACGGTTGGTCTGCACGCGATGCGAGCCATAGCGCAGCGCCGGCACGGTGCCGAGGCGATCCAGCACCGCAAGCGAGCGACCGGTGTGCCCCTCGACGCTGCGAATCGGCGCCTTGTGGCCGGGAAAGCCGAGCGCGCGAACGGCCATCGGGTGCATGCCGGTCGGCAGTCGCACGCGCTTGTAGGCGATCTGCTTGTGCTCGAGCATCAGCATGGCCGAGCGGCACGCATGCGAGCCGGAGATCACGTACAGCTTGGGGGTCGCACCGCTCGGCTCACGCCCGGCGTCGTGCTCGTCCGCGACGCCGACGTCGCCCAAGGCGCTCATCCCTCCACCAGCAACGTCACCGGCCCGTCGTTGACCGATGCGACGCTCATGTGCGCGCCGAACTCCCCGCGCGCGGCGCCGGCGCGCTCGCAGAAGCGCTCGTACAGAGGCCGCGCCTGATCGCCGGGCGCGGCCGCGACGAAGCTCGGGCGGTTGCCCTTGCGCGTGTCGCCATACAAGGTGAACTGGCTGACGCAGAGGATCTCGCGCTCGCCGAGCGGCTCGTTCATGCGCCCCTGCGCGTCCTCGAAGACGCGCAGCGCGCGCACCTTCTCGGCGAGTCGATCGGCGACGCCGCAGTCGTCCTCGCGGGAGATGCCAAGCAGCACGAGCAGGCCCGCGCCGATCGCCGCGACACGGCGCTCGTCCACGTCGACGCTCGCGCGCGTGACCCGCTGCACGAGCGCGCGCATCGCAGTCACCACTCGGCAGTGGACGTGGACATCGGCCGCGCGAACACTACATCCGCGGCGCTGTCGGGCGGCGGCGCTCGCGCGGCGCCGCCCGAACGGGGCGCGTGGCCGCCTCGACGAGCCTTTCGAACAGCGACGCGTGCACGGCGTCGGCGACGAGCGTCTCGGCATGCCATTGCACGCCGAGCGCGAAGCGCCCGTCCTGCGCCTCGATCGCCTCGATCAGGCCGTCTTGCGACCAGGCCACAGGGCGCAGGTCGAAGCCGACGCGGTCGACCGCCTGGTGGTGGAAGGAGTTGACGCTCACGGGCCCGCCGCCGGTCGTCTGCGCGAGGCTGGAGTCGGGCGCGACGCGGACCTCGTGGCTGGTGCGCGTGCCGATCTCCGACTGGCGGTGCTCGATCGTGGCGTTGGTGACGTCGGGCACGTGCTGGTGCAGCGTTCCGCGGCGGGCGACGTTGAGCAGCTGCGCGCCGCGGCAGATGCCGAGGATCGCCAGCCGCCGGCGGTAGGCGTGGCGGCAGAGTGCGATCTCGAAGGCGTCGACGACGGGATCGATCGGGCCGAGCTCGGGGTGCGGCACGGCGCCGTAGCTGGACGGGTCGATGTCGGGGCCGCCGGACAGCAGCAGGCCGCAGAGGTGGTCGACCAGCGCGTCGACGTTCTCGCTGCTGAGCGGCGGCAGAGCGACAGGCAGGCCGCCGGCCATCTCGACGGCGCGCATGTAGGAGAGGCCGAGCGTCATCTCGGTCTGCGTGGGCTCGCCGTGGCGCACGCGCTGCGCGTCTTCGGAGCGACGGATCTCAGAGACGGTCACGCCGATCACGGGCCTGCTCACGACGCGAGCACCCAGGTGTCCTTGCTGCCGCCGTTCTGCGATGAGTTGACGACCAGCGCGCCCGGGTCGAAGGCCACGCGCGTGAGCCCCCCGGGAAGCACGTGCACGTGCTCGCCGCTGGAGATGGCAAACGACCGCAGGTCGACGTGGCGCGGCTGCAGGCGCCCGTCGCTGACGGTCGGGTGGCGCGAGAGCATGACGGTCTCCTGCGCGACGAAGCGCTCCGGCGCGTCGGCCAGTTCGCCGGCCACCCGGCGCACGTCCGCGGCCTCGGCGTGCGGCGCGACGACGACGCCATAGCCGCCGTGGCCGCTGCGCGGCTTGATGACCAGTTCGTCGATGCGGTCGAGGATCATCTCCAAGGTCTGCGGCTGCGCGGGGTCGTACGTCGGCACGGAGCGCAGCAGCGGCTGCTCGCCGAGGTAGTAGCGGACCATCTGCTCGACGTAGGCGTGCAGCAGCTTGTCGTCGGCGACGCCGGCGCCGAAGGCGTTGACGCAGGCGAGCGTGCCGGCGAGCAGGGGCTCGAGCAGCAATCGTGCGACGGCGGTCAGCTGGCCGCCGTCGTCGCGCAGGCGATCCTCGTCGGTGCGCCGGTAGACGACGTCGACGGCGCGCTCGCGTTCGCCCACCCGCGCATACAGGCGCTTGCCGCGAAGCGACAGGTGCTCGACGAGCACCAGCGGCAGGTCGAGCTCGCGCGCGACGGTCGCGTGCTCGTAGAAAGCGGAGTTGCGCTCTCCGTCGCTCAGCAGCACGACGAACGGGTCCTCGCCGGCGCCCTGCGGCGCCGCGGCCCGCAACGCCTGGCCGAGTATCGCGTAGGCGCCGTCGAGCGAACGCACGTGCAGGCCGTCCGGCGGCGGCAGGTGGGCCGCGACGACCTCGCGCGTGGCGATCGCGTAGGCGATGCCCGAAGGCGTACGCAGGTTGTCCTCGAGCACCTGCAACGCGCCGTCGCTGTCGCGTACGACGTCCAGGCCGGCAACGGTGATCCACGAGCCCAAGCGCTCGCCCATGCCGGCGAGCATCGGCTCGAAGTGCTCGGCGTCGACCAGCGCCCGCTCGGGCACCACGCCGTCGCGCACGATGCGCCGCTGGCCGTAGACATCGCGCACGAATAGCTCCAGCGCGCGCATGCGCTGGACGACGCCCGCCGACAGCTCGGCGGCGTCGATCAGCCGTGGGATCGGGTCGATGCGAAACTCCTGCGGGTCGTCGGCGCCGCCGAAGCACACGCCGCGCTCGTCGGCGTCGCGCGCGACCGCCCGGCACAGCTCGCGCAGGTCCAACCCGTCCAGTGCGTCGCGCAGGCGGCCATCGTGCTCGGTGGCCTGCCCGCCGCGGGCCGGCCCCTCGTCGAACGGCGCGCCAGCCCCCTCCGCCACATCGGCCCCGGGCGTATCGGTGCCGGAATGCGCAATAGCATCGCCCCACAGGGCTCTGGATGACATCTTCAGACGTTCATGCCCGTCCAGCCGCCGTTCTACTCCGAGGAGGCCCAGATGTCCTTCAAGACGCTGCTGTACGACGTTGACGGCGCAATCGCGACGATCACGCTGAACCGCCCGCAGCGGCTGAACACGATCGTGCCGCCGATGCCCGACGAGATCGAGTCGGCTGTGCACGAGGCGATCGACGACGAGCACGTCAAGGTGATCGTGCTGCGCGGCGCCGGGCGCTCGTTCTGTGCGGGCTTCGACTTCGCGGGCGGCTTTCACCACTGGGACGCGCACCTGACGACCGACGGCGAGTGGGACGCTGGCAAGGACTTCGTCGCGGCGACGGCGCCCAGCCTCGGCGCGGTGCCGAAGTTCATGGCGCTGTGGCGCTCGCCGAAGCCGGTGATCGCGCAGGTGCACGGCTGGTGCGTGGGCGGCGGCTCAGACATGGCGCTGTGCGCCGACCTGGTGATCGCCTCGCAGGACGCGCGCATCGGCACGTCCTACTCGCGCATGTGGGGCTGCTACCTGACGGGCATGTGGCTGTATCGCCTCGGCCTGACGAGGGCCAAGGAACACGCGCTGACGGGCAAACCGCTTTCGGGCTCGGAGGCGGTGGACGCCGGGCTGATCAACGCGGCGGTCCCGTTCGCGCGGCTGGAGTCCGAGGTGCGCGAGCGCGCGCAGCAGCTCGCGGCGATCCCGTCGTCGCAGCTCAGTGCGATGAAGCTGGTCGTCAACCAGGCATACGAGAACATGGGCCTGGCCTCCACGCAGGCGCTCGGGCCGATCCTCGACGGCCTGATGCGCAACACACCCGACGCCAAGCGGTTCATCGAGCTGGCCGAGCGCGAGGGCGTCGGCGACGTCGTGGCGATGCGCGACGGCCCGTTCGGCGACTACAGCCAGGCGCCGCCGGAGGAGCAGCCCAACCCCGACAACGTGATCGTCCCGTGAACTATTAACTATTAATTATTAATATGATTATTCGGAACGTGACGGCCGGGCTGGTCGCGCCGTATCGCCGCCGGTGGCGCTCGGGGATGTCGTCGGGGTCCTTGCAGCGCGCGAGCCGTGCGTGGGTCAGCCGGCTTTCCAGGCGAAGAACCCCGGCTTCTTGACGCCGGCCGCCGTGATCAGGCCGCCGGCGCTGGCGGGCGGTTCGTCATACAGGTGGATCCAGCCGAGCGCGTAGATGCTCGGCGTCTGCGCGGCGATCCTCAGGGCGTCTTCGATCCACAGCGCCTGTACGCGCGGATCGACGTGGAAGTTGAACTCGTTGTCGACCCCCGTGGGAATCGTCCACTCCGACAGGAACAGCCGCGGGCTGGGATTTGCGGGGCGGCCGATGTTGTCGTCGACCAGTTGCGCCAGGCGCCCGAGGTCGGAGAAGTCGATCTGCCCCCCCGGCGAAGGTGGGTTGGCGAGGTTGGGAGCGCGGATGCTGAAGGGGTTGTGGCCGTAGAGATCCAGCCTCGGCGGTCGCCCGCCGGGCATGCGCATGTTTTCGATCCACTGCTGCGTGGAGATGCTCGCGGCGGCGTCGGTCATGCCGCCGATCACCAGGTTGGCGCGGCTCATGCCCTTCAGCGCGCCATAGGCGGCGTCGAGCAGGCGCGAGTAGAGGTGGGGCGCGATGCGCTGATGAGCGTTGAGCGCTACGTACGGCCTGGCCGGCGTGAGCGGCCTGAAGTTGTGCGAACGCGACGGCTCGCCCCAGATCATCCACAGGTGAACCGACCGGTAGCGCCTGGCCGCGGCGATGGCGAAGTTGGCGAAGTCCTTGGCGCGGTGCGGCGCCCACCGCGGAGGCTTTCCGCCGTTGGCCCAGCGCGGCGAGCCGATGATCTCCAGCGCGACACGCATGTCATAGCGACCGGCTTCGCGTACGGAGGAGTCGACCTCAGCGGGCCAGACATACGCCGGGTCATTCGGGTCGCGCGGGTTGCGGGGCCGTCGCCCCGCGATCGAATCCCAGCGCAGCAGGTCCTCGTAGACTCGATCGCCGAGCTGGCGATAGGCGGGGAACTGCGACACGCCGTTGTGCGTCGCCGGCCCCCAGATGGCCTTCAGGACAGGGCCGGCTGCGCTCGCGCGGTGGACGCCCACGCCGAGGAGCGCCGCCACTGCGAGCGCGAGAGCCGCGACGCCGCTGCGGAGCAGTCGGTCGCGCCCTGATGCCCCCATTCTTCGCAGAGTAGCGCCTGCGAGGCGGCGATTCGCCGGTTCGCCCTGCCCCCGCGGCGCGGCGGCTCGACGGTTCGGCCTGGCGACGTGACAGGGTGGGCCGGGCACGATGAGCGGCCAGCCACAACGACGCCGCGAGGCAACCGCGGCAGACCCCGAGCTCGCAGGTCGCAGCGAGAGCGCGTCGGCGATTCGCGGGGGCGCGCTGCGCGTCGTCGGGTACGCGGGCGGAGTTCTCCTCTCCCTCGCCACGGCCACGATTCTCGTGCGCCATCTGGGCATCCAGGGGTTCGGGCGCTACGTGACCGTGACATCGCTGATCGCGCTGGTCGGCGGCGTGACCGAGGCGGGCGTCGTCGTCCACGGCATTCGCGAGTTCCTGCTCAGGGAGGACCGAGATCGCCGCGAGCTGATGGGCAACCTGCTGGCGATGCGGCTGACGCTGGCGTTGCTCGGCGTCGCGCTCGCCGTCTGCTTCTCGGTCGCGATCGGCTACCGGCAGGTCATGGTCGTCGGCGCGCTGGTGGCCGGCGCCGGCCTGCTCGTGCAGGTGATCGCCGACGTCATGTCGGTGTCGCTGCAGGCGCAGCTTCTGCTGGGCAGGCTGACGGCCGTCGAACTGGCGCGCAGAGCGCTCACGCTCGTGCTGATCGCCGCGCTGGCGCTGGCCGGCGCGGGCCTGCTGCCACTGCTGGCGGCTTCCGCACTGGCGGGCGCGGCGGCGCTGGCGCTGATCGCCTGGATGGTCCGCTCCTACGTCTCGGTGCGGCTGATCTTCGACTTGCGCCGGTGGCGCGAGCTGCTGGCCGAGACGTCGCTGTACGCGATCGCGCTGTCGATCGCGTCGATCTACCTGTACGTGACCGTGGTGGTCATGTCCGCCATCGCGACGCCTACGCAGACCGGCCTGTTCGCGACCTCCTTTCGCGTCACCCAGGCGGGGCTGGCGATCCCCGGCCTGCTGCTGACGGCCGTCTTTCCGCTGATGACGCGCAGGCAGCGCGACGAGGACGCCGAAACCGATCCCGGCGAGGCCGTCGGCAAGATCTTCATCGTGGCCGTCATCTGTGGCGTCTGGATGTCGTTGGCCACTGCCCTCGGCGCCAAGTTCGCCGTCGACGTCATCGCAGGCCGGCAGGGAGCCGGCTCGATCTCGGTGCTTCGCATCCAC
>DATHJQ010000187.1:0-2356 GCA_035286505.1 Solirubrobacteraceae bacterium
GACGAGCCTATTGCTCGCGCTCGCCGACCATTTCGCAAGTCGGCGTGGTGTGATCCCAATCGTGGTCTCGCTTCGCGACGCGCATGACCTCGACTTCTCCATGATCGCCAAGAAGCGCTTTAGCGAATATGTCGACCCGCACGTGCGTGCGGACGCCGACGTGGAGAAGCTGTGGCGCTGGGTGCTGCGACGTCGAGCTGTCGTGCTGCTCGCCGATGACCTGGATCGCGCGCAGGTTCCCGGCCTTGACCGCGACCCCTTCAAGATGGAGGCGCGCGTCGCGCTTGAGGCGGCCGCCCGTCGTGAGTTGCCGCTCATTGTGACGACACGCAGCGAGGGACTACCACCGTGCGTGAGCGTCGACGTCAAATCGCTGGGCGCACTCGAGATGAGCCCGGAGGAGGCCGTCTCGGAGCTTGAGCGCCAGCTCGGAACGCGGGACTCGAGCGGCGCCATGCGCGCTTGCATCGAGCGTGGAAAGCTCACCATCAACCCCTTCTACCTAGGCGTGGTCAGCAATCTCTCGCGCCTACACGTGCTCCGGCCACCGAACTCGTCCGAGGAGTGCACCGTGCGGGGCGAGCTGATGCGGGCTTGGTATGAGGCGCTGCTGGGCGGAGACACGGTAGCGCCGGCCGAGCGGGCGCGCCGCGAGGAGATGCTCACGCTGGTATCCGATTATGCCGCCGACACACTTCCGCCGAGGCGGCCGCAGGGAGAGGGCACGGCGGACGGCATACAACTCCAGGCGCTGCACGCAGCCGAGCAGCTCGATCTGCTTGAGATCGACGAGGAGGGAGTGCACCGCTTCAAGCATGACGCTGTGCATGCTTACTTCGCTGCGCGCACGGTACGGCGGGGCCACGCGCCCATTTTGCGCGCTCTCAGCGAGGACCCGGACGCGCCGCGCGTGCAGCTTGCGGTGATCTTCGCGACTGCGCTTGATGGCGACCACGCGTTCTGCCGTCGCGCTTGCGAGACGCTGCTAGCCGAGCCAGACTTGGCCGACGAGCGACGACTGCTTCGTGCTGGCGCTGCTGCCGAGATCGCCCGCACCGGGAGCTTTTGCGGCCTCAACGAGCAAATCGCGGCGACTTGCGCCGACGCTCGACGCTATGCGGCGCCGTTGGTCCGTCGAGCAGTGCTTGGACAGCTTGCGAGGCTCAGCGGCGAACAAGCGGTGATCGCGCTTTGGGAGTTCAGCGGCGATGATGACTACGACGTACGTTGGGCCGCCAGTGAAGCGCTAGTGACACGCTGCTCGGAGGCGGAGCGCACGCCTGACGATCTCTCGTCGGCCCAGTTCATATCGGGCGCCTACGCCTACCGGGCGCTCGTGCCCCTTATCGAGCGCAACCTCGGCGATGCGGAAAGGCTGACTGCTCCGCGCGACGACTGGACGCCTGAGATCCTTGCGCTCAAGCATCTCGCGTGGATCCTGCCGACGCTGAGAACGGGCATGCGAGCGCTCGATGATGGGGAGCTGGATGAGCTTGTGATCGGGCATCTCGAGCGCCTGATCGCGCTCGAGGCTCGCCCGGTGACCAATCAAAAGGGCTTCGAGGCCTCGCTTGCGCAAGGCTTCAAGGCGGATGCACAGCGAAACCGGACGGGTGCCGTCGACGCCGACGCGTGCGCGTTGTTGAGTCGAGCAAGCTTCTGGTACTCAAGACTGAACCTCATCCAGGCAATCACCCTCCGCGCGGCGGCAAACGGAGGGCAGCTCCCGGCCGGGGCCGGCAGGATCAGCGATCTGTTGGGTGGGCTCGATGGCGATCTGCATCCGTTCTTGCGCGTGACCGCGGAGCTGTGCGACGAGGCGATCGAGGAGGTCAGGCGCGACGGCACCGCCACGTTGGTCGATCTCTATGTATGGGAGGACGAGGGCAAGCTGACGTCGGGAGCTCCTGGCGATCTCGCTGACGAAGCGGTCCAGCTCGTGGGTGAGCTCGTCGTGCTCCTGAACATGAACGAGGCTGGCGACGAGGTACGACGCGAAGCGTTCGGCAGTCGCGAGACCCTTCCCTACTGCATCGCAGCGAGTAGCGAACGCAAAGAGATGCTTGACGGATGCGTCGGAGGCGAGCGTTGCAGCTTCGGTCTATGTCCATACCGCCCAGCGCTCAACCGCCTGTCAGCGCACCGGGAGATAAGCCGCGCCTTCTGTCGCCACCAACAGCGCAACGCCAGCTCGAGGATCGCCCGTCGCTGGGGCTCGCAGGTCACACGGCGAGCGCTGCGCGAGTTTTGGCGCGATTTGGAGTCGAAGGCGCTCTCCTGATCCGCTCCCGAGATCGGCAACCGAGAGACCCAGCAGCTTGGGCCGTCGTGTCGCTATCGTCGAGCGCCTGGCGAT
>DATHJQ010000188.1:0-3050 GCA_035286505.1 Solirubrobacteraceae bacterium
CAGCGCGGCCGGGCGCTCGCCCTCGTCCAGCGGACGCAGCGCGGCGCGCGCCAGCGCCTCGCGTTCGCTGCGCGGCGGTCGCCCGCCTCGCTGCGCGGCCCCGCTGGGAGCGTCGTCGCGCTCGTCCATGTCGGGTCGCGCCGGTTCATTCATCGCCGTTCCCGTCGATCAGCTCGCGCAGCTCGCGCGCCGCGCGCTCGGGATCGTCGGCGTCGGCGATCGCCCTGAGCACGACCACGCGCGAGGCGCCGGCTGCGAGCACGTCGCCGACGTTGGCGGCGTTCAGGCCGCCGATCGCGAAGAACGGCACGGACGCCTCGGCGGCGGCGTAGCGGATGAGCTCGACGCCGACGGCCGGGCGTCCGAGCTTGGTGCGGGTCTCGTGGACCGGCCCGACGCCGATGTAGTCGACCAGCGGCGCGCCGTCGGCGGCGCTCGCTTTGGCTGCGTCGATCTCGCTGCGCGCGTGCGTGGAGAGGCCGAGCAGCATGTCCGGCCCGACGATCTCGCGCACGTCCTGCACCGACATGTCGTCCTGGCCGACATGCACGCCGTCGGCGCCGGCCTCGCGCGCGGCCAGCGGGCGGTCGTTGACGATCAGCAGCGCGCCCAGGCGCTCGCAGAGCGCGCGCGCTGCGTTGGCGACGGCGATCAGCTCTTCGTCGGCGAGCTGCTTGTCGCGCAGCTGAACGACGTCCACTCCGCCGGCGACGGCAGCGCGCAGCACGTCCGGCAGCTCGCGTCCGCCGGGTTTGGCGTCGCACACGAGATACAGCCGCGCGGCGGCCAGCCGCCGGCGGCGCTCGGAGCCGAGGTCTGCTGCGCTCATCGCCGCCAGTCTCGCACGCGTCGTCTGGCGGCCGTCCACGTCTGCCGGTCCCGCGCCTGCGGGCTAGCATCAACTGCATGACCAGCTCGGGCGAATCGGCCGATGTGCTCGTGGTCGGCGGCGGCGTCATCGGCCTGTCGGTGGCGTGGCGCGCGGCGCAGCGCGGCATGAGCGTGACCTTGCTCGAGCGCGACACGATCGGCGGCGGCACATCGCGCGTGGCCGCGGGCATGCTCGCGCCGGTCGCCGAGGCGGAGTTCGGCGAGGCTGGGCGGCGCCTGCTCGAGCTGGGCCTGCGCTCGGCGGACATGTGGCCGGCCTTCGCGCAGGACTTGCAGGCGGCGAGCGGACAGCAGGTCGGCCTGCTGCGCACGGGCATGCTGCTGCTTGCGCGCGACGCGGACGAGGCGCGCGAGCTGGAGCGCCAGATCGCCCTTCGCGACTCGCTCGGCCTGGCGACCAATCGCCTGCGCGCCAGCCAGGCGCGCGAGCGCGAGCCGGCGCTCGCTCCGACCGTGCGTCTGGCGCTGGAGGCGCCCGACGACCACTCGGTCGATCCGCGCCTGGTGCTCGCCGCGCTGCGCGCGGCATGCCTGTCGGCGGGCGTGCGCCTGCGCGAGCACGCGCCCGTCGGTCGCGTCGAGTCCGAAGCCGCCGGCGAGCGCGTGGCCGGCGTGACGCTCGGCGAGGCACGCTCGCAAGGCGGCGAGAGTCGCGCCGCGGGCGAGGAGCTGATCGCCGCCCAGCGGGTCGTGATCGCCTCGGGCGCCTGGAGCGCGCAGATCGACGCCGCCGGCGAGCGCGTTGCTGTGCGCCCGGTCAGAGGCCAGCTGCTGCGCCTGCGCGACCCCGCCGGGCCCGGGCTGCTGAGCGGCGTCGTACGCTTCGCCGGCGGCTACCTGGTGCCGCGCGCTGACGGGCGCTACGTGCTGGGCGCGACGGTCGAGGAGCGTGGCTTTGACGTGCAGCCGGACGCCGGTGGCGTCTACGAGCTGCTGCGCGCCGCGCAGGAGGTCGTGCCCGGCGTGCGCGAGCTGAAGATCGAGGAGCTGTGCGTCGGGCTGCGCCCGGGCACGCCCGACAACGCGCCGGCGATCGGCGCGGGCGCCCTGCGAGGGCTCATGTGGGCGACCGGGCACCACCGCAACGGCATCCTGCTCGCGCCGCTGACCGCGCAGCTCGTCTGTCGAGCGCTGGCCGGCGAGCAGCAGGACGACGATCCGGCGATGGCGGCGTGCGATCCGCGGCGCTTTGCGGCCGACCGGGTGGCGCCGATGGGGGCCGGCGAGATCGCGCCCAGCGAGGCGTCGTCGAGCACGGCCGGCGCGACGGCGGCGAGCGCGGTGCTCTCGTGATCAGTCTGAACGGGCAGCAGTCCGACGTGCGCGCGGGCGAGACGGTCGAGGCGGCGCTCGCGCGCCTGAACCTGGCGCTCGACGCGCGCGGCGTCGCCGTGGCGGTGGACGGCGAGGTGGTGCCGCGCGCGCAATGGCAGTCCTTCGCGCTGGCAGAGCACGCTCGCGTGGAGGTGCTGACGGCGATGCAAGGAGGATGATCGAGGCCATGCACGAGACCATCGACACTCCCGAGCGCGCTTCGCAGAACGGCGACGGCGGCGCGAGCGGCGAAGCCCTTTCGCGCGCGGATGAGCTGACGATCGCCGGGCGCACGCTGCGTTCGCGGCTGCTGCTGGGAACCGGCGGCTTTCCCTCGCTCGCGCTGCTCTCCGAGGCGATCGCCGCGAGCGGCTGCGAGCTCGTGACCGTCGCGCTGCGACGTGTCGATCCCGCCTCGCGCGGGTCGCTGATCGACGTGCTCGCCGACGCGCATGTGGAGCTGCTGCCCAACACCGCTGGCTGCCACACCGCGCGCGACGCCGTGCTGACCGCGCATCTCGCGCGCGAGGCGTTTGCGACCGACTGGGTCAAGCTCGAGGTCATCGGCGACCAGGACACGCTGCTGCCCGACGCGCCCGAGCTGCTGCGCGCGGCCGAGCAGCTCGTCGACGAGGGCTTCGTCGTGCTGCCCTACACGACGGACGACCCGGTGCTCGCGCGCCGGCTCGCGGACGTCGGATGCGCGGCCGTCATGCCGCTCGGCTCGCCCATCGGCAGCGGCATGGGCATCCGCAATCCGTACAACATCGCGCTGATCCGCCAAGCCATCGACGTGCCCGTCGTGCTCGACGCGGGCATCGGCACGGCCTCCGACGCCGCGCTCG
>DATHJQ010000189.1:0-2845 GCA_035286505.1 Solirubrobacteraceae bacterium
GCGAAGATCCCTCCGAACGTCGACGCCAAGCTCCTGGACCTGCGCCGCCAGAGCTTCGCGGTGCGCACGCTGCGCTACGCCGACGATGTCCGCACGCTCGGCCTTGTGCTGCCCCCTGCCGCGCTCGCCCTTGTCGCGCTCGCCGTCGCCGTCGCGCCGCGCCGGCGTCTGGCGATAACGCGCTGTGCTGTGGCGCTGACAGTGGCGGCTGTCGCTGCGTTCGCCGACCTGGCGCTGCTGCGCCACAGCGCGCTGGCGAACCTCTACGGCTCCGAAGAGCTGAGCAACGCCGACGTGCGTGCCGCCGCCGGAGCGCTGTGGGGCTCCTACATCGGCGGCCTATCCGATTGGGCGCTCGCCGTCGCAGCCGCCGGCGCGATTCTCGCGGCGGCCTCGGCGAACGTCGTGCGCCCATATGCGGCCGCGGCGGGCGTCGCGCGGCTGCGCGCACGGGCGTGGCCGCCGCGCTCACTGGGCGGGCGAGTCGCCATCGGAAGCGCAGCTCTGATCGCCGGCGCGCTGCTGATCGGCTGGCCTACGCTCAGCCTCGACGTCGTCGTCGTGCTCTGCGGCCTCCTGTTGGTGTACTTCGGCGCCGGGGAGGTGCTGTCGGCGGTCGGCGTACCCGCCGAGACCGAGCGGATATCGCTCGCTCGCAGCCGCCCGGGAGCATTTGCGACGGCCGTGAGCCTGGCGGTGCTGGTCGGCGGGGCGGCGATCGCGCTGGCGGCGGGCGGGCCGTCCGTCTCGCGGGCGCCCGCGTTTGCCAAGCTGACCTGCGACGGCTATGCCGAGCTCTGCTCGCGCCGCATCGATCAGGTCGTGTTCGCGGGCACGCACAACTCCATGTCGGCCGCCGACTCGCCCGGCTGGTTCATCGCCAACCAGCGCCACGCGATCGCGCGCCAGCTCGACGACGGCCTGCGCGTGTTCAAGGTCTCAACGCACTACGGCGAGGGCAGGCCCGGCAATGTGCGCACCGACATCCAGGGCGAGGGCGCGCGGGCCAACCGCGTTTCGGAGAAGCTCTCGCGGCGAGCGCGGGCAGCGCTTCAGCGCTTCAGCGGGTCCGTCGGCTTCGGTCCGCGCAAGGGCAAGCGAGAAGTCTGGCTGTGCCACACGCTGTGCGAGCTCGGCGCGACCAACGCCGTCGGCTTCTTCTCGACGATTCGCCGCTTTCTGAAGCTGAACCCGGGCAACGTGATCGTGATGTTCGACGAGGACTACGTCTCCGAGCGCTCGCTTGAAGACGTCTTCAAGAAGGCTGGGCTGTTCTCGCACCTCGCCGTGCTGCGCGAGGGCCAGCAGATGCCCACGCTCGGTCAGCTCGTGCGCTCTCAGCACAACGTGCTCGTGTTCACGCAGGAGCCCGTCAGCGAGCGCTACCCGTGGGACATGTATGCCTTCGGCGGCTTCATCCAGGACACCCCGCTCGGGGCCGTCAAGCCGCGGCAGTTCACCTGCAAGCTCTCCCGCGGGCTGCCGAGCAGCCCGCTGTTGATGATCAACGACTGGGCCGACGTGTTCCCGCCGCGGCGCAGCCCCAACGTGGCGCTGGTCAAGCGCAGCTTCATCGTCAAACGAGCGCGCCAGTGCGAGAAGGAACGTCACAAGCTGCCCAACCTGATCCTCACCGACTTCTACGACAGCGGCGACGTCGTCGGCGCTGCGCGCGTGCTCAACGGCCTCGGCGAAGCAAAGCCCGCGACGATCGTGCCGCTGCAAGCGGGCGGTCGTTAGGCAGTGCATCGGGCCCGCCCCGCGCGGCGCGGCTTGCTGGTCCAGGCGCTCGTCAGCGCCGCGCGTGTCGGCGCGGGCTCAGAGCCTACGTGGCCGCGCTGGGCGTGGCCGCTGCGTCAGGCACAGGCGCCCGACGCAGCGTGAGCGCCACGAGCGCGCCGAGCAGGCTGACGGCGGCGGCTACGGCGAATGCCAGCTGAAAGCCGCTGCTCAGCGCCGAGATGCCGGAGGCGCCGGCGCCCACGTCGGCATGCGTGTGCGTTGCGGCGATCGTGCTGAGCACGGCCAGCCCGAGCGCGCCACCGATCAAACGCGAGGTGTTGAGCAGGCCCGACGCGAGCCCGCTCTCCTGTGCCGGGACGCCGGAGACGGCGGCGATCGTGGCGGGCACGAGCGACAGCCCAAGCCCGAGCCCCGTCAGCAGGCCGCCCGGCAGCACCGAGGCGAGGTAGCCGCCGCCCGGGCGCACGCCCGTCAACAGCAGCAGGCCGGCGGCGGCGAACAGCATGCCCAGCGCCAACACGCGCCCCTCCCCCTGGCGAGCGGTCAGCCGCGGTGCGAGCGTAGTGCCGACGACGACGGCGAGCGTGATAGGCAGGAAGCTGAGCCCTGCCTTCAGCGCGTCGTAGTGAAGCACCTGCTGCAGGTAGAGAGAGACGAAGAACCACATCGCGAACACCGCCGCATAGGCGAGGAAGATCGCGATGTTGGCCGTACGCAGCCGGCCGCGGCGGAAGATCGACAGCGGCACGAGCGGCGCCAGCGCGACTCGGCCCTCGACGAACACGAAGGCGGCGAGCAGCGCCACGCCGCCAGCGACCGGCCCGAGCACGCCCGGCGACCCCCAGCCGAGCGTGTCGGTGCGCACGATGCCATAGACGATCGCCGTCAGCGCGCCTGTCACCAGCGTCGCGCCGAGCACGTCGAAGTGTTTGTGCGCCAGCGCGCTGCGACCCTCCGGGATCAAGCGCGGCCCGAGCGCGATCACGCCGAGCCCGATCGGCACGTTGACGAGGAAGATCGCAGGCCAGCCGAGGCCCTGCGTCAGCAGGCCGCCGAGCAGCACACCGAGCGAGCCGCCGACGCCGCCCATCGCGCCCCACAC
>DATHJQ010000190.1:0-2158 GCA_035286505.1 Solirubrobacteraceae bacterium
TGGCTCCTGGCCTCCGCGGAGGCGCTCGACGACGCGACGCCCCTGCCGCGGACGGCATACAAGGTCGACATTGCGCGGGCGCTGGTCCGCCGGGCTCTCGAAGCGCTGTGACGCGGGTCGCGGCGGTGCTCGCTCTGGCGATTGCGCTGGCCGGGTGTGGCGGAAGGACACAATCGGCGGGCGGCGACACCACCACCGCGGAGGTCGCGACGACCACCGCTCCTCAGACGACCACGGCCGCTGCTGGCGGCTGCAGGTCAGTCGCCGCGCCGCAGGCGAAGGCTGACGGCGGCCAGAGGGCGCCCAAGGCACCGCTCGATCCCGCCAAGACCTACACCGTCACGATCGAGACCAACTGCGGGAGCTTCACTATCAAGCTCGACCAGAAGCAATCGCCGCACGCGACCGCGGCGTTCGTCTCCCTGGCGAAGTCCGGCTTCTTCGATCGGACGAGCTTCCACCGAATCGTGCCCGGCTTCGTGATCCAGGGCGGCGATCCGACGGGCACCGGCATGGGTGGACCCGGTTTCTCGACGCTCGACCCTCCGCCGTCGGCGGCGCACTACACACGCGGCGTCGTGGCGATGGCGAAGACGGGCGCGGAGCCGCCGGGAACGGCAGGCAGCCAGTTCTTCGTCGTCACCGCCGACGACGCCGGTCTGCCGCCCGACTACGCCGTCATCGGGACGGTGACCAAGGGATTGCGCGTCGTGATGCGCATCGGCGCGCTCGGGAACGCGCAGGAGCAGCCGACCCAGCCAGTCGTGATCGCCCGCACGATCGTCGCGGAGGCCTAGACGAGCGTTGCCGCCGTGGTCCTGGCGGCCGGCGCGGCGACGCGGTTCGGCTCGCCCAAGCAGCGCCTCCTGCTGCCGCGCGTCCTCGACCGCGTACGCGCGAGCGCGGTTGACGACGTGGTTGTCGTGCTCGGCGCCCACGACGTGCAGACCGACGCGCGTACCGTTCGCGCTCCTGACTGGGAGGACGGGCCCGGCGCGTCGCTGCGCGCCGGCCTCAACGCCCTCGCGCCGGAGACCCAGGCGGCGGTGATCGTCCTCGCCGACGGTCCGAATCTCGCCGCCACCGCGATCGATCGCGTCGTCGAAGCATGGCGCGCGGACGGCTCGCCGGTGCTCGCCGCGAGCTACGCGGGCGAGCGCGGTCATCCCGTGCTCCTCGCGCGCGAGGTCTGGGCGGGCGTGCCCAACGAGGGTGCGCGCGCGCTCGAGCCGCAACTCGTCCCCTGTGACGATCTGGGTGCTCCCGGCGACGTCGATACTGCCGATGACCTCCCGGTAGGCAGGTTCGACGCCCCTCCCGCAGAATGACGAAAGCCCACATGGCGCTCGCTCCACAGCCGGATCGAAGCCCCGATCAGTCGGCGCTTGCCCGTGCGCGGCTTCAGCGACAGCTGACGATCGAGGAGGCCGCCCGCCGCGCAGGGCTGAGCACCGACCAGGTCGAGTGGCTCGAGGACGGCCGCGTCTACCGGTTCCCGTCGACCGACGATGCGCTCGTGGCCGCGCTCCTCTATGCCAGCGCACTCGGCATCGACCACCGCGAGGCACGGGCGCTTGCGGGCGTGCCGGTCACTCCAATCGTCGGAGGAAGCTCGCGAGGGCGCCTGATCGGCGCTGCGGCGCTGGTGGCGGCCCTTGCCGCACTGGCCGGTGTGTTCTGGCTCCAGCACGGCGACGGACCCCGGGGAGGCAAGGCGTCCGCAGTCCCGCTGCCGCCCGCCTGGAAGATCTCGGTCGACGTCCTGAACGGGAGCGGAGACATCACGTGGACACGTCAAATGGCCAGCAGGATCGGCGCGCTCGCATACCACGTCGAGCACGTCGGGCGCGCGGACAAGTTCAATTACCGCCGCACGGCTGTGTACTACGAGCCGGGCGGCGAGGCGGTGGCGATTCGCATGGCTCGGCAGCTCGGTGTTGTCACGAAGCCGCTACCGGGCGGCGCCGACCCCCACCACGTGGTCGTGATCGTCGGCCCGCACCGCGGGCCCGCTTAGAGCAGGGGAGTGCGAGGCGCCGCTTGCGGCGCCGTCTCAGGATTCACGGCTCCGCCGCGGATCCGTCTGCGCTCCCTTACCGGACCGCTATCCGCTAGAGCAACGGCGTGCGCAGAGCCGACAGCTTTTCCTTGAGCTGCG
>DATHJQ010000191.1:0-4449 GCA_035286505.1 Solirubrobacteraceae bacterium
TCTTCAGCCCGCTGCCGGCCGTGAAGCGGGGCACCCGCGATGCGGCGATCTGGATGCGCTCGCCCGTGCGCGGGTTGACGCCCATGCGCGCGCCCCGGTCGCTGACGTGGAACTTGCCGAATCCCGACACCGTGACCTCGCTGCCGCGGCGCAGCGCGTCCTCCACGGTGGCCAACACGGCGTCCACCGCCCGCCCGGCGTCCTGCTTGGTCAGCGCGGCTCGATCCGCAACTTGGTCGACCAGCTCGGCCTTCGTCACTTGGTCCTCCTCGTTGTTGAACCCGTTCGTTCGACGCTAACACCACGCGCGGACGAGCGCCATAGGCGTTCTGAGCGGCGCGCGCAGCGGCCGATCCGCAAGAATGGCGCCGTGAGCGTCACCCGCGTGGCCTGGATCGCAACCGTCGTCGTGGCGCTGATCACCGGCCTGCTCCTGCTGCTCGGCGGCTACAACGGCTACGCCGGACTCGGCCTGGCCGTCGCCATCGCCGCCGCCATCAACCTGCTCTGAGCAACGGCGCGCTACCTGCCGGCCGGCCGCTGCGACAGCCACCGCAGCAGCGCCCGCGCGGCGCGTCCGCGGTGGCTGATCGCGTCCTTCTGCTCGTCGCTCAGCTCCGCCATGGTCAGGCCGTCGGGACCCTCGTCGGGCAGGAACGCCGGGTCATAGCCGAACCCCCGCTGCCCCCGCGGGTCATTCGCCAGCCGCCCCGCGCAGCGCCCCTCGAAGACCCGCTCGATGCCTTCAGCCGGATCGACGTAGGCGATCGCGCATACGTACTGAAGCGCGCTGCCGGCCGGCGCCTCTCGCAGCAGCTTGGCGAGGTTCTGCTCGTCGGTCGCATCCTCTCCGGCAAAGCGCGCCGAGCGCACGCCCGGCGCGCCGCCGAGCGCCGCGGCCTCGATGCCCGAGTCGTCGGCGATGCTCGGCCGGCCCGTGCCCGCCGCCGCCGCACGCGCCTTGGCGAGCGCGTTCTCGCGAAAGGTCTCGCCGTCCTCCGGCGGCAGGTCAACCGAGCCGGGCAGCGACTGCAGGGTCCAGCGCTCGGCGCCGGCGTCTTCTGCGAGCAGGCGCGCGAACTCGCGTCGCTTGTGCTCGTTGTGCGTCGCCAGCAGCAGCTTCAAGACGGAGCTGTCTCGCTGGCCTCGGCGCTCTCGCCCGCGGCGCGCGAGCCGGCGGCGATCGCCCGCTCCTGCGCGCCGCGCAGCTGCTCGATGCCCGCCGCCGCCAGCGCCAGCAGCTCGTCCAGGTGCGCGCGCGACAACGGCGTGCGCTCGGCCGTCGCCTGCACCTCCACGAGACCGCCGTCGCCGGTCATCACGACGTTCGCGTCGACCTCCGCCGCCGAGTCCTCGGAGTAGTCGAGATCCAGCAGCGCGCGCCCGTCGACCATCCCGCAGGAGACCGCCGCCAGCGAGCCCGTCAGCGGCGAGCTCTCAAGCGCCCCCTCGCCGCGCAGTCGCTCGCAGGCCAGCGACAGCGCCACGAACGCGCCAGTGATCGACGCGCAGCGCGTGCCGCCGTCGGCCTGCAGCACGTCGCAGTCGAGGTAGATCGTGCGTTCGCCCAGCGCCCGGAAGTCGATCACGCCGCGCAGCGAGCGTCCGATCAGTCGCTGTATCTCCACGGTGCGGCCATCCTGGCGGCCGCGCGTGGCGTCGCGCTGCTTGCGCTGGCCGGTCGACGCCGGCAGCATCCCGTACTCGGCCGTCACCCAGCCCGTGCCCCTGCCGGTCATCCAGCGGGGCACGCTCTCCTGCGCCGAAGCCGTGCAGATCACGCGCGTCTCGCCGACAGAGATCAACGCCGAGCCGGTCGCCGTGCGCATGAAGCCGGGCTCGATCTCCGTGGGGCGAAGCTCCCCGGCGCCCCGACCGTAGCTGCGCGCCGGCGCGTCCTGCGCGTTCACGCCACCGCCTCCACGGCCGCCAGCTCGACGCGCTCGACGTCGCCCAGCGGCATCTGCAGGAAGTGCGTGCCCAGCTCCTCAAAGGCCCGCGTGTCCCCCGTGCACAGGAAGCGGTAGTCGCCCTCGCCTTCGCGCGGGCTGCCCAGCGAGCGCGTGCTCAGCGCGTGCTCGACCTGGCGCGCGAGCGCCGCACCCGAGCTGATGAGCGTCACATCCGGTCCGAGCATCCGCTGCAGCATCGGGCTGATCAGCGGGTAGTGCGTGCAGCCGAGGATCACCGTGTCCACGTCGGCCTGGCGCAGCGGCTCGCACGCCTCGCGCACGGTCTGCACCGCACGCTCGTCGAACTGCTCGCCGGCCTGGATGATCGCCGCAAGTCCCGGGCAGGGCACCGCGTACAGCGTCACGTGGGCATCGATCGCCTGCACCGCCTGCTCATAGGCGCCGCTGGCCACCGTCGTCGGCGTCGCCAGCAGGCCGATCCGCCCCGTGCGCGTCGCCGCCACCGCCTGCGAAGCCTCCGGACGCACGGCTCCGAGAACGTCGACGCCGAGCGTCGTCTCTAGCATCCGCCGCCGCAGGCTCGGCAGCGCCGCCGCCGTCGCCGAGTTGCACGCCACGACCAGCAGCTTCGTGCGCCGGCGCAGCAGCTCCTCGGCGATCTCCGCGGAGAAACGCTCGAGCTCCTGCGGCGAGCGCTCGCCGTAGGGGAAGCGCGCCGTGTCGCCCAGATACAGGAAATCCTCGTGCGGCAGCGCGACCAGCAGCTCGTGCAGCACGGTCAAGCCGCCGACGCCCGAGTCGAACACGCCGATCGGTCGCTCCCGCGGATCGGAGGTGCTGGCTGGCGCGCTGCTCACCCGCGCCATCATTCCAGAGCGCTACCGTCGGGGCCCGTGCGCGCGCTCGTCGTCTCGAACATGCTGCCCGACCACGCGCACCCCGAGCGCGGCGCCTTCGTCCGCGACCAGGTCGCCGCGCTGCGCGAGCTCGACGACCTCGATGTCGAGCTGTACGAGTTTTCTCCCGGCGCCGCCGCGCTGGCGCGCGCCGCGCTGGCGCTGCACCGCCGCAGCGAGCGCTTCGACGTCGTCCACGCTCACTTCGGCCTCACGGCCTGGCCCGCGCTGGGCGCCCGCGCGCAGGTGCGCGCGCTGACCCTGCACGGCACCGACCTGCGCCATCCGCGCACGCGCCTGCTGACGCGCGCCGCGCTGCGCCGGGTCGACCTGCTGGCGACCGTCTCGCGCGAGCTCGCGCGCGAGCTGCCACGGGCCCTGCGCGAGCGCGCACAGGTGCTGCCCTGCGGCGTCGACCTCGATCGCTTCCGCCCTTTGCCGCGCCGGCGCGCGCGCGAGGCGATCCGGCTCGATCCGGACACGCCCTGCCTGCTGTTCGCCGCCGACCCCGCCCGCCCGGAGAAGCGCCACGACCGCGCCCGCGCGCTCGCCGCCGGCCTTGGCGTGCGGTTGCTCACGCTCGGCGGCGTCGACCCCGCACGCGTGCCGCTCTGGGTGAACGCCGCCAACGCCGTGCTCGTGCCCTCCGAGCGCGAGGGCTTCGGCCTGGCCGTGCTCGAGGCGCTCGCCTGCGAGGTGCCCGTGCTGGCCACCCCCGTCGGCATCCACGAGCAGGCGCTCAGAGGCCTTCCGGGCACGCTCTGCGCGCCGTATGAGCCCGCGCGCTGGCGCGCCGCGCTGCAGCCGGCGCTGGCGACCGCGGACCCACGCCTGGACGGCGGGCGCGCGCGCGCCGAGCGTTACTCCGCCACGCGCATGGCCGAGCGCGTGGCCGAGGCATGGCGCGCCGCGCGGGAGCGCGCTGGGTAGCATGGGTCAGCCGTGGATCAGACACCTGCCACGACTTCAGCTCCCGCGCCCGCGGCGCCGGACGCGGCCGGCCAGCCGGGCGACCAGGCCACAGCGCCAACGCCGGGCGACGGTCGCTCGGCCGGCTTCGGCCCGCGCGGTCGTGTGCGCCGCCGCGCACGCTTCCTGCGCAAGGCGCGCGAGCTCGCCTACCGCGATCTGGGCGGCCTGGTCTACAGCCTGCACCGCTTCGGCCAGCGCAACGACTCGCTCGTGCTCGCCAAGCTGGCAACGCTGACGCGCATCGACGCAGAGCTGCGCGCGCTGGAGGCCAGCCTGTCCGAGCGCCAGCCCGTCACCGTCCTGCGCGAGGCCGGCATCACCGCCTGCCCGCGCTGTGCCGCCATCCACAGCGCCGAAGACCGCTTCTGCCCCAACTGCGGCCTGTCCATGAGCCGAAACGTCGACCTCCCGATCGCCGGCGCGCCCGCCGGCGGGGCCGCCGCGCCCGCTGCGGCGGCAGCCCCGGCGCCCGCGGGCTCTCCGCCGCCCCGCGCCGAACCGCCGTCAGCCGCAACGGCGTCGTTCGCATCGGTGCCTGCGCCGGCGCAGCCGCAGGGTGCTCCCGCCACGCAGACGCACCCCGTCACGCCACCGCCCGGCGCAGGCTCGCCCGCGCCGCCGCTGCCGGGCGACGCGCCGTCGCCGACGCGCGACGGCGACGACGACCA
>DATHJQ010000192.1:0-2102 GCA_035286505.1 Solirubrobacteraceae bacterium
GGGCGTGATCGCGCTGATCAACGGCGGCGTGGCCGCCTACCAGACCGGCCTCTCGCCATCGCAGCTGGCGAGTTGGGGTCCGGGCTACCGCAACCTGGTTTTCGCCACGAACGCGGGCTCGGGCTCGGGTCGCGTCTACGCCAGTGAAGGCGAAGCCCGCGTGCGCCCGCCCGGCCTGGGCTCCGAGGCCGGCTTCAGCGGCAGCATCGGTCAGGTCGCGCTGCCCTGCTGTCTGGCGCTGCTGGCGATCACACGCCGGCGAAGATGGCTCGCGGCGCTGCTGACGATCGGCGCGGGCGCGGCCATCGTCGTCGGGCTCAGCCGGCTGCCGCTGGTCGGCGCGGCGCTCAGCGTGCTCGTCTTCACGGGGCTGGCCGTCCGCTCGGGGCAGCGGATCACGCGAACCATCGCGGCGCTGCTGGCGGTCGTGATCCTGGCGATTCCCGCCGGCGCGCTGCTCGTCTCACAGCTTCGCAGCGGCACGCTCAAGCGTTACGAACGCATCGATACCTCGTCGTCGACGACCCTGCACAAGCAGAGCTCGTGGGAAAGGGTGCCCGGCTATGCCGTGGCGCAGCCGTTTGGGTTCGGGCTGGGGACGGCGGGACCGGTGAGCGGTCTCGGCGGCAAAAGCACCAACCTGCTCGAAGGCCACGGTCTCAGCTCTGAGACTCAGTGGAACGTCCTGGTCAAGGAACTCGGCATCCCGGGCTTGATCCTCTGGCCGGCGCTGATCTTCTACGTGATCGCGCTCGTGCTCGGCCGGCTTCGACGCATCGGCGACGCCGACATCGCCATCTGCCTGGCGGGCCTGCTCGCGACGCTGTTCGTCCTGCCGATCGAGGCCTTCTCCGGCGGCCTGACGGCCAGCACGGTGCTCGGGCCCTACTACTGGTTCGCCGCGGGCGTGGCGGCCTACTGGTTCTGCGGGCCGGGATGGGCGCGATTCAACCGTCGTATGCGTCGGGGTCCCGACGCGGGCGTGGGGGCCGCCCAGCATGCCCTCGCCTGACGCGGCGCCGCGGCCGCTGTCGACCTCGACGCGCACGCGCCTGACGCTGCTGATCGGCGAGCGCAAGAAACTGATCGTCGCGCTGGCCGTCTGCTCGATCGGCTCCGGCTTCGCCGAAGCCGGCATGCTGGCGCTCGTCGCGAACATCGCCACGCGCCTGGTCGGCAAGTCCCAGCACGCCAGCGGTCGCGCGCAGGAGTCGCTGTTCAACCTGCACGCGAGCGTCGGAACGCTGCTGATCGTCGCCTTCGTGCTCTGCCTGGTGCGCCTCCTGTTTCAGATTCCGCTGTCGGTCCTGCCGGCGCGGATCGCCGCCGACGTCCAGGCCTCGCTGCGCACGCGGCTGTTCGACGCTTTCAGCCGCGCGTCGTGGTCGCTGCAGTCGCGCGATCGCGAGGGACAGCTCCAGGAGACGATCACCGGGCAGGTGATGCAGGCCGTCACCGGCGCCGCCGGAACCACGCAGCTGATAACCGCGAGCTTCCAGTTTCTCGTGCTGATGATCTCCGCGCTCGTCCTGAATCCGCTCGCTGCGGTGATCGTCGGCGCCACCAGCGTGCTGCTGTTCGGCGGCCTGCGTCCGCTTCGCGCGCGCGGCGGGAGCAACATGCGCGAGCTGTCAGGTGCGCAGATTCGCTACGCCGGCGGGATCTCCGAGAGCAATCGGCTCGCCGAAGAGACGCACGTGTTCGGCGTCGGCGAGGCGCAGCGAGAACGCGTCGCCACGCTCGTCGCCGCCTCGCAGGAGTTCTTCTTCAAAGGACAGGTGATCATGCGCGGGGTCACCAACCTGTACCAGAGCCTCATCTACGTGCTGCTGGTGGCCGGCATCGGGGCGCTTTACCTGCTCGGCGGGCGCCACGCGAGCTCGCTCGGCGCGGTCGTGCTGCTGCTGCTGCGAGCCGGCAACGCAGGGCAGCTCGTGCAGGGCGCCTACCAGACGATCGTGCAGGCGCTGCCGTTCATCGAACGCACCCAGGACACCCTGCAGCGTTACGGAGACAGCGCCGAAAAGTCCGGCGACGAGCCGTTGAAGGCCGTCTCCACGGTCGCCTTCGAGCACGTCTCCTTCGCCTATGAGCCGCAGACG
>DATHJQ010000193.1:0-4394 GCA_035286505.1 Solirubrobacteraceae bacterium
GCAGTAGGCTGTTCAGACCGATGTCACCGACCTGGATCTGGATGCAGGCAGCGATCGTGGTGTTCGTGGTGATCGGGATGATCGTGGCGATCACCAAGCTCGCATGAGCTCGCACACAGCAGCCGCGGGATATGATCCGCCAGCGGCGCGGGCGGCAACCTGACAGGCAACGGAGGAGACTGATGTTCAAATCGATCGTCGTTGGCACCGATGGCTCTGAGACGGCCACGCAGGCGGTGCGCCAGGCGGTCGACCTCGCCGGTGCGGTGGGGGCGAAGGTGGAGCTGGTGAGCGCCTACGCGCCGGTCTCCGAGCAGCGTCTGAGCGAGGAACGCCGGGCGGCGCCAGAGGACCTGCAGTGGGCGATAAGCCCGCGCGAGGACGTCGACGCGACGCTCGAGGCGGCTGCAACGGTCGCCCGCGCGGCGGGCGTAGAGGTCGACGTGTATCCGCGTCAGGGCGACCCGGCCGACGCGATCCTCGACGTCGCCGAGGAGCAGGAGGCCGATCTGATCATCGTCGGCAACAAGGGGATGACCGGCGCAAAGCGCTTCCTGCTCGGCTCGGTGCCGAACAAGGTGTCCCACCACGCACCCTGTTCGGTGATGATCATCCGAACGACCTGACGAGCCCCGCCGGCGCCGCTCGACGGGGGGATGGCCCATTGGCCCGGCGAGCGCAGCCGGCTGTAGGCTCGCAACCGATGCGCATCCTCGTCACGGGCGCGAGCGGCTTCATCGGGCAGACCGTGTGCGCGCGGCTGCTCGCGGAGGGCCACGAGGTCGCCGCGCTCGTGCGCCGCCACGGCTCTGAGCCGGTTGGTACGCGCCCGCTGGCGGGCGATCTGAGCGACGGTCTGCGGTTGGCCCAGGCACTCGCCGGCGAGCGTCCGCAATGCGTCATCCACCTTGCCGCGGAGATCGCCTCGCAGCGCAGCGAGCGCAAGATCCGCGAGGTCAACGTCGACGGCACCGCGCGCCTGCTCGACGCGTGCCTGGCGCTGGCCGGCGGCGAGCCGGCCGCGGGCCCGCGCCTGGTGTTCGCCTCGACGGTCGTCACCGGCGACGCGCATGGCGCGCTGCTGACGGAGGACACGCCGCTGCCCGTGCACACGCCATACGGCCGCTCCAAGCAGGAGGGCGAGCGCCTGGTGCTGTCGTGCGGCCTGCCGGCGGTGGTGATCCGCCCATCGCATGTTTACGGGCCCGGCGGCTGGTATGTCAGCGAGCTGATCGCCCAGCTGCGCCGGCCCGGACGCTTCGCGGTGATCGGCTCGGGCGCCAACCTGTGGGACGTGGTGCACGTCGACGATGTCGCCACGGCGCTGCTGTTGGGGGCGCAGCGCGCTGTCCCCGGCTCGGTCTACCACGTCGCCGACGACGAGCCGATCACCTTCTATGACTTCATGGCGCTGACCGCCGAGCAGCTCGGGCTCGGCCCGCCGCGGCGGATCCCCGCAGCGCTCGCGCGCCTGGTGACCGGGCGCAACGGCGTCGAGGCCGCGATTCGCTCGGCGCGCTCCGCCAACGCCAAGATCAAGCGCGAGCTGCAGTGGAGCCCGCGCTTTGCCACTGCGCGCGAGGGCGTCGCCGACGCAGTGGCGCGGCTCGCACCGTCGGCCTAGCGGCGGCGCGGCTCATGCAGCCAATGCGAACGCGCGCTCGGCCTGCTCACAGACGTGCCGGGCGATCGCCAGCGACGCAGTCGCTGCCGGCGACGGTGCGTTGCGCACGTGAAATGCGCGCTCGCTGGCCGAGAATGCGAAGTCGTCGAGCAGCAGCCCGTCGCGCGCGAGCGCCTGCGCGCGCACTCCGGCGAAGCCCGGCTCGACGTCGTCCACCGTCAGTGCCGGCACCAGTCGCGCGGCGGCTGCGACGAGCGCGCCGTGCGAGAGCGAGCGGCGCAGCTCGCCGACGCCGGCCGGCCAGTGACGCCTGAGCATCCGCCAGGTTCCCGGCCAGCTCAGCGTGTCGCGCACGTCCGCTCGACGCAGCGTGCGCAGGTCGTAGGCGTCGCGTGCGCCGACGATCAGTGCCGTCGGCCCGATCGACACGTCGCCGTCGAGATGTCGGGTCAGGTGCACGCCGAGAAACGGCAGCGATGGATCGGGCGTGGGGTAGAGCAGCGAGCGAACGAGAGCACGGCGCTCGGGCTTGAGCCGCAGGTAAGCGCCGCGAAACGGCACGATGCGCGGGTCGGCGTCGGCGCCGCAGGCGACGGCCAGCCGATCAGACCAGGCGCCGGCGCAGAAGATCGCGTTCCTGGCGTCGGTCTCGCCGTGCGCGTGTGCCAGGCGCAGCGAGCGAGCGCGCACCTGCACGCCGGTCACGGCGCTGCTGCATGCGACGACGCCGTCTGCCTCGACGACGTCCTCGGCGAACGCGCGCGCGACGTCGCGGAAGTCCACCACGCCGGTAGCGGGCGAGTGAAGCGCGGCCAGCGCTCGCGCATGCGGCTCGACGCGCTCGATCTCCGCGCCGCGCAGCCATCGCAGGCCGCTGACCCCATTGGCTTGGCCGCGCGCCTGCAGCTCGGCCAGTCGCGCGAGCTGCAGCTCGCGCGTCGCCAGGATCAGCTTGCCGCAGCGCTCGTACGTGATCGCCCGCTCGTCGCAGTATGCATACAGCTCACGCGCGCCCTGCACGCACAGGCGCGCCTTCAGCGAGCCGGGGCGGTAGTAGACGCCGGCGTGGATCACGCCGGAGCTGTGGCCGGTCTGATGCATCGCCGGCTCGCGTTCGCGCTCGAGCACGCACACCGATGCGCGCGGGTTGCGGTGCGTCAGCTCGCGCGCCACCGCCAGCCCGACGATACCGCCGCCCACGACCGCCACGTCGCAGCTCGCCGGCGCGCGGACGGACACGCCTTGCCCGCTAGCGCGGCACCGCGCCGGGGCCGCCGGGCGCGGTGGCCGCAGCCGCATCGACGAGTCCGGCGCCGTACAGGCTTTCATCGCCGCCGCCGCCGAGCTTGCGCGCGGTCGCGCGCAGCCGTGCCACGAGCGCCGCCGGCGACGGATGGCGCCCGAGCACGCCGCTGGCGATGATCAGCGCGGCCGTCGCGGACACGTGCGGCGCGGCCATCGAGGTGCCTTCGTAGCCGGAGGGCATGCCGAAGCGCCGCGGCGAGGCGCCCGTGAACGTGACCTGGAAGATGTCGCGCCCAGAGGGTGCTTCGATATTGCAGTTCGGGTCGCCGGGGAGGTTGGCGTCGGCACCCCCGCCCGGCGCCACCAGGGTTAGGCCGTTGCCGTCGTTTGAGTAGTCGGCGAGGCAGCCGTGTTCGGTCGTCGCGCCGACGGCCACTACGTCGGGCGCGCGCGCCGGGTAGGCGATCGCGGTGTGCGCCTCGTTGCCGGCGGCGGCGGCGACGAGCACTCCACGCCGGCGTGCGAAGCGCAGCGCTTCGATCAGCTCCGGGATGTCGGAGGCCGTCACGTTGCTGGAGAACTCCAAGCTGAGGTTGATCACGCGCGCGCCGTGCTTTACCGCATAGCGGACGCCTTGCGCGATCGTCGACGCCTCGCCTTCGCCCTGCGTGTCGAGCACGCGCACCGGCATGATCCGCCCGGCGAAGGCCAGCCCGGTGAGCCCGTACCGGTTGTTCGTCGCCTCGGCGATCGTGCCGGCGACGAATGTGCCGTGGCCGTTGCGGTCATCGGGGAAGCGGTTATGCGCGATGAAGTCATAGCCGCCGACGAAGCCGAAGCGCGACAGATCCGGCGAGCGCCGAAAGCGCCCGTGCGTCGCATACGCCACGCCGGTGTCGAGCACCGCGACGACGACGCCTTTGCCGCCGGGCGCGCCGTCGGCGGCGACGTTCGCCCAAGCCTGCGGGGCGTTCACGCCGAACGGTCCGGCGAAGTTCCATTGCAGCTGCTGCCAGTCGCCCGCGGCGCCGCCGCCGCCACGATCGTTGGGGACCAGCCCGCCGGCGGCGTGCGCGCGATAGTCGGGCACCGCCCACGCCACGTCAGGCTGGTTGCGCAGGCGGCGCAGCGCTGCGCCAACGCTCACGCCGGGCGCGAGCCGCAGCAGCCGCGTGTGCGGCGCTGTCACCAGCGCGTCGCGCGTCCCGGCGGCGCGCGCGGTCGCGACACGCGCGCGCGGAGCGACGGCCGTGACGAACTTGACGAGGATCTGGTGGGGCGCGTACGCCGAGGACGCGGCACGAGCCATCGCGGCGGGCGTCGCGGCGACGCTCGCCCAGCAGGTGACGCTCGCCCAGCAGGCGGCGACGAGCAGCCGGCGGCGGGCGCAGGCACGGCGGGGGATGCGGCGGTTGGCGAGGGACATGCGCGGTTATCGGTAATGATGAAGCGCCGGAAGCCTGCGGGCGGCACGCACTGTCGCAGAGCCCCCGGGCAGACCGATGAGCGAGCATTCCTTTCCACG
>DATHJQ010000194.1:0-9891 GCA_035286505.1 Solirubrobacteraceae bacterium
GCTGCTGCAGGAGGCGCCGCCGTGGTGGCCCGCCGAGCTGGCGCGCGCGAGCGGCGCCGAGCAGCGCCGCGCCCTGACCTCGCGCAACTCGCTGCTTTCGCTGCGCCGCGCGCTCGCCGAGCGCGACCCCGAGCTGGTCAAGTCAAACGGCGGAGGCTGCAACGCCATCCTCGCGCGCGCGCCGATCACCGACCACGCCACGCTGCGACTGCGCACATGGCCCGAGCGGCGCGTCGCGCAGCTCGCGCGCCTGCGCGATGGGCCGTGCGTCGTCAACCTCCACGCCAGCACGCGTGCCGCGCTCGCCGAGCACGAGCTGCAGAGGCTGTGGCAGTGCGCGCTGGACTGGGCGGCCGGCGAGCCGTTGGTCCTCGGCGGCGATCTCAACCTGTGCTCGCCGCACGCTCCCGACGCCGCCACGCACGTTGCGCGCTGCCACGTCGACCACATATTCGTGCGCAGCCTGGCGCCGATCGGCGAGGCGGAGGTGCTGCAGCGGCGCGTCGCGCTGGACGGTCGCTCGGTCGAGCTGTCAGACCACGCACCGCTGCGCGTTCGCGTCGGCGACGTTGATCCGCGCTCGGCGCCGGTGCGCGAAGGCGAGGATCGAGCGCCCGCGGGACAGCGCGCGGCTCAGTCGGGCCGGTGCTCCTCGTCGGCCTCGCCGTACTCGCACTCGGTCGACTCCTCCTCGACACCCTCGCCGTAGGCGTCGCGCGCGATCTTCGCCGGCGCGTGGCCGTCGCCATGGGAGGTGTGTTCGATCAGTTCCTGCTCGGCGAGCTCAAAACCCTCGGACTGGCCGCCGCCCGCCTCCTCGACGGCTTGGCGCTCTTTGCGCCGGCGCTCGCTCAGGTCGAGCAGCGGGTCCGTGGGCGATTCGTCGGCCATGTGCGCACTGTACCCACTCGCCAAGCTTCCTCACACGGCAATCAACGACTCAATCAATACAAAAATAGATCCGTCTCGGCGGAGGGGTATCGGCTCGCGTGCCCGATGGACCGCGGCCGACTACAGCGCCAACTGCGTGCGCGCCGTCTGAATCAGCGAGTCCGTGGCCTTCAGCTCGCCCAGCGCCGCGAGCATCGGGTCGAGCTCGCAGTCGACCTTCGCCGGCCATTGCTTCGGCGGGTGCTCGTCCAGCGTCTTCAGGCCGTTGCCCGTGATCAGCGCCACGACCGTGTCGCCCGGCGCGAAGCGGCCGGCCGCCGAGAGCTTCTCCAGCACCGCCACCGTCGTGCCGCCCGCCGGCTCGGTCAGCAGTCCCTCAGTCGCTGCCAGCAGGTCGATGCCCGCGAAGATCTCCGGGTCCGATGCGAAGGCGGCCGTGCCGCCGCGTTTGTGCACAGCGTCGATCACCAGATAGCCGTCGCCGGGAGCGCCGATCGCCAGCGAGTGCGCCGCCGTCTCGGGCATCACCGGATGCACCTCCGCCTCCTCCGCCAGGATCGCTGAGGCGATCGGGTTGCAGCCGCTCGGCTGGGCGATGTGAATCGCCGTGCGCTCCGTCTCGGCCAGCCCCAGCAGCTCCAGCTCGATCAGGCCCTTGTGCATGCGCGAGGACAGCGTGCCGCCGGCCGCCGGGCTGACGATGTGCTCCGGCGAGCTCCAATCCAGCTGCTCGACGATCTCGAAAGCCGCCGTCTTGGCGCCCTCGGCGTAGAACGGGCGCAGCGTGATGTTCGCGAAGTCCATGCCGGTCGCTTCGGCCACCTCGCGACAGCGGCGGTTGGCTTCGTCGTAGTTGCCCTGCACCTGGCAGACCTTCGCGCCCAGCGCCATGCAGGCGCGCGCCTTCGTCTCCTCCAGGCGGTTGGGGTAGACGATGTACGCGTCCACACCTGCCTTCGCCGCGAACGAGGCCACGGCTGTGCCGACGTTGCCCGTCGACACGCAGCCGATCTCCGTCTTGCCGCGCTCGAGCAGCCGCGCGATCGACATCGACACTACGCGGTCCTTGTAGGAGAGGCTTGGGCGATTGCTCGAGTCGTCCTTCAGGTACAGGTTGGCGATGCCCAGCTCGGCGCCCAGCCTGTCGGCGCGAATCAGCGGCGTGTAGCCCGAGTGTCGTCCCACGCGCGCCTGCGCGCCCGCGTCGACGATCGGCAGCAGCTCCTCGAAGTGCCAGATGTTCTGCGGGCGCTCGGAGCTGGGGAAGTCCTTGAAGTGACTTGCCGCCAGCTCGTAGTCGTAGACGATGTCCAGCCCCTTGCCGCAGTCCGGGCAGGAGAAGACGGTTGACTCCAGGGGATAGCTGTTCTCGCAGCGGTGGCAGACGAGCCCCGTGGCGCAGGAGCGCGTGCGCTGCCGGGACCCCTGGCGAGGGCTCTCTACGGTTTGCGGGCTCATGCGACCGCCTGCAACGATACGCCAGGCCAAGGTGTCTGTGGGCCGTTCTCCTCGTTGCCGAGCGCAAGCCACAGCTCCTCGGCCAAGTGCGGCGTGAACGGACCGAGCAGTTGCGCCAGCAGCGCCAGCGCCTGCAGCAGCGCGTCACTGTCGGCTCGGGCGAGCGCGCTCTGACGCGCGACCACGCGCTTGTCGAAGTCCTTGATCCGATCGAACAGCCGCATCACGTTGCGCACCGCGCTGTGCATCTCCAAGCCCTCCATGTCCTCCGTGATCTTCTGTGCGCCCCGCTCACACCACTGCCCCAGTTTCACGCGCAGGTGCTCGGTCGTGTCTCTCAAGGGCTCGCCGTCCTGCGCGCCGTCGGCGGCGGACCCATTCACGTCAAGCTGCTGCGCGGCTGCGATCTGCGCCTGCGAGAAGTCCCACACCTGCGTGAGAAAGCGGTGCGCGCGCAGCACCGCCGAATCGCTCCAGTTGAGCGTCTTCTGCGGGCGCGCCGCGTACAGCACCGCCAGTCGCACCGTGTCCGCGCCGTAGCGCTCCACCAGCGCGTCCGGATCGACCACGTTGCCCAAGTGCTTGCTCATCTTTCGCCCGTCAGAGATCACCATCTCGTGAAACAGGCAGCCCGCGAACGGCTCGCCGTCGCCCAGGAACTCCAGCGGGCCCACGTCGCGCAGCGCCTTCGTCACGATGCGCTGGTCGAACACGAAGTTGCCGCTGTCCGACCCCGCCACCACGCGCTCTGAGGGCAGCCAGTGGCGCAGGTCCGCCAGCGCCAGGATCTCCTCGAGCGTCTGCTCGCGCGACTGCGGCGGCACGCACACGGGCACCCACAGCCACAGCGCGTCGAAGTGGCAGTCCAGCGTGTCCGTCTCGCGCTCGGCCGGCCCGCCGCACAGCGGGCATGTCGTCTTGACGAACTCCTCCAGCTCCGCCAGCGGGTTGCCGGCGCCGGTCGGCGTGATGTCCAGCGGCAGCAGCACCGGCAGCTGCTCCTTGGCGATCGGCACCGCTCCGTGCGTCTCGCAGTAGACGATCGGGATCGGCGTGCCCCACGAGCGCTGGCGCGAGATCGAGAAGTCGTCGGCCTTGTAACGGACCGCCGGGCGCGGAGCCGAGGCCTTTGCGGCCAGGCCCGCCGGCTCGGCGGCGTTCGCGGCTCCGCTCGATGCACCCAGCAGCTCGGGCAGCCGCTCGGCGATCACCTCGTCGGTGCGGTCCTGCTCGGGAACGCCGAACACCGCCGTCGCGCCGAAGCGTCCGTCGACCGCCGGCGAGATCAGCACCGGCAGCGAGCCGTCGCCAACGGGTGCGGGCAGCCGGTGGCCGGTGTCGATCAGCGCGATCGTGCGCGCGTCGCGCGAGCTTCGCTGCAGGCCGCCCGAGCGCAGCTCCTCAAGGCCCGCGTGCACCGCCGGATCCGCGGCCCACGCGTCGATGTCCGGATGCTTGGGCGAGAGCAGCACGAAGCGCGCCAGCTCCAGCGAGTCGGCGTGCGGTGTGAACACCGACAGCGATGGATTGTCGCCGCCCTCGCTCAGCTGCACCTCCACGCCGTCCACTCGGCCGAGCACGAAGCGCTGGCTGGCCAGTGCCACCTCGTCCCAGCGCCCGCCCCCGGCCAGCTCGCCCAGGCGGCGGTCGTTCTCCTGCGTGTAGGCGCTCACGCGCAGATACCAGGTGGGTCGCTCGATCAGGCGCACGGGGTTGTGACAGCGCCAGCACAATCCGTCCTCGACCTGGATCGTCGCCAGCGTCGTCTGGCACGTGTCGCACCAGTCGACGTTGCCCGTGCCCCGATACACCAGCCCGGCCTCCAGCAGCGTCAAGAACAGCCACTGCGACCAGCGGTACATGATCGGATCGGAGCTCATGAACGTGCGCTCCCAGTCGAAGGAGAAGCCCAGGCGCTGAAGCTGCCCGGTCATGTGCTCGGCGCAGCGCGCCACCCACTCGCTCGGCGGCACGCCGCCGGCGATCGCGCCGAGCTCCGCCGGCAGGCCGAAGGCGTCGAAGCCGAAGGCGAACAGCACGCGATCCCCGCGGGCGCGCCTGAAGCGCGCGTAGGCGTCGCCGATCGAGTAGCTGCGCACGTGGCCGATGTGCACATTGCCCGACGTGAACGGGGCCGAGGGCTTGATGTACAGGTGCGGCTTGTCGTCGAGCACGCTGGGCGTGCGCGCGGCGTCGCGCTCGCGCCAGGCCGCCTGCCGGCGCGCCTCGATGGCGTGTGCGTCGTAGCCGATGTTCACCCCCGCGTTCATGTCAGGCGAGGATATCCAAGGGCCTCGGTCACAACCCGCCGTTGCTATGCTCAAATCCACTTGGCCGAGGTCCGCGACAACACCCTCACGGCGCCCCGCCGACAGCACTTTGGCCCCGCCCCGAGCGGGGTCTTCTCGTCCGGACCGACTGCGAGGATTCAGCGATGGAGATAGAGATCGGACGCGGCAAGAAGGCCCGTCAGGCGTACGGCTTCGACGACATTGCGATCGTGCCCTCGCGGCGCACGCGCGACCCCGACGACATCGACATCTCGTGGAAGCTCGGCCCCTATCAGTTCGAGCTGCCGATGCTCGCCTCTGCGATGGACGGCGTCGTCTCGCCGCGCACGGCCGGCATCATCGGCGGGCTCGGCGGCCTGGCGGTGCTCAACCTGGAGGGCATCTTCACGCGTTATGAGGACGCCGAGGAGCAGCTGGAGCGGATCGCGGAGCTGCCCAAGGACGTCGCCACGCGCGAGATGCAGGAGATCTACGCAGAGCCCGTCAAGCCCGAGCTGATCGCGCAGCGGATCTCCGAAATCAAGGAGCAGAAAGTCGTGGTCGCGGCTTCGCTGACCCCGCAGCGCGTGCTCAAGTTCCACGAGATCGCGATGGAGGCCGGCCTGGACGTGCTCGTGATCCAGGGCACGGTCGTCTCCGGCGAACACGTCTCGACGGTCTCCGAGCCGTTGAACCTGAAGGAGTTCATCCCCTCGCTCGACGTTCCCGTCGTCGTCGGCGGCTGCGCCTCCTACCACACCGGCCTGCACCTGATGCGCACGGGCGCCGCCGGCGTGCTCGTCGGCGTCGGCCCGGGCGCCGCGTGCACGACGCGCGGCGTGCTCGGGATCGGCGTGCCGCAGGCGACGGCCATCGCCGACGTCGCCCACGCGCGCTCGACGCACATGCTTGAGACGGGCGAGTACGCGCAGGTGATCGCCGACGGCGGCATGCGCAACGGCGGTGACGTGTCCAAGGCGATCGCGCTCGGCGCCGACGCCGTGATGATCGGCTCGCCGCTGGCGCGCGCCTACGAGGCGCCCGGACGCGGCTTTCACTGGGGCATGGCGACGTTCCACCCGAGCCTGCCGCGCGGCGCGCGCGTGGCCACGCACCAGAACGGCACGCTCGAGGAGATCCTCACGGGTCCCGCACGCGAGAACGACGGCAGCTTCAACCTGTTCGGCGGGCTGCGCACGTCGATGGCCACCTGCGGTCACAAGGACCTGGCGGAGTTCAACCGCGCCGAGGTCGTGATTGCGCCGGCGCTTCAGACGGAGGGCAAGTCGCTGCAGCGCGACCAGGGCGTCGGCATGGGCGCGACCAACGAAAAGGCGGCAGCCCTAGTCCATGACTGATGCCGCGGTCACGGCGCCCGAGTTGGACGCCGGGGAGGCGGGGGCAGTCGACGCGGCCACCGAGCAGGTCGTGGTCCTGGACTACGGCGGGCAGTACAGCCAGCTGATCGCGCGCAGGCTGCGCGAGTGCGGCGTGTTCAGCGAGCTGCTGCCGCACAGCGTGGCGCTCGAGGAGGTCGCCAGGCGCAAGCCGCGTGGCCTCGTGCTGTCAGGCGGGCCCGCATCGGTCTACGCCGAGGGCGCCCCGCGGCTGGACCGCGAGCTGCTGGAGCTGGGCGTGCCCGTGCTGGGCATCTGCTACGGCATGCAGCTGCTCGTGCACGACCTCGGGGGCCGGGTCGAGCAGGCCGAGGTCGGCGAGTTCGGGCGCTCTGACCTGCACATCTCAGAGCCCGGTGTGCTGCTGCGCGACATGCCGGCCGAGCAGACCTGCTGGATGTCCCATCGCGACACCGTGTTCGAGCCGCCGCCGGGATTCACGGCGCTGGCTTCCTCGAGCTCCTCGCCGGTCGCGGCCGTCGAGGACACGCGGCGCAGCATCTACGGCATCCAGTTTCACCCGGAGGTCGTGCACACGCCCTACGGCCAGGAGATCCTCACGCGGTTTCTCACGGAGGTGTGTGGCTGTGAGCAGACGTGGTCGCCGGCGTCGATCGTCGAGGATCAGATCAGGAGGATCCGCGCGCAGGTGGGCGACGCCAGCGTCGTCTGCGGCCTGTCCGGCGGCGTCGACTCGTCGGTTGCGGCGCTGCTCGTCCATCGCGCGATCGGCGAGCAGCTGACGTGCGTGTTCGTCGACCACGGCTTGATGCGCAAGGACGAGGGCGAGCAGGTCATCGGCGCCTTTCGCGACACGTTCAAGGTGCCGCTCGTGGCGGTCGACGCGGAGGCTCGGTTCCTGGACAAGCTCAAAGGCGTCACCGAGCCCGAGGCCAAGCGCAAGGCGATCGGCGCCGAGTTCATCAGGGTGTTCGAGGAGGAGGCCTCCAAACTCGCCGGCTCCGACGGGCAATCGATCGGAGATCGGCCAGCACGCTTTCTCGTGCAGGGAACGCTCTACTCCGACGTGATCGAGTCCGGCGGCGGCACGGGCGCGGCGACGATCAAGTCACATCACAACGTCGGCGGGCTGCCCGACGACCTGCAGTTCGATCTGGTCGAGCCGCTGCGCGCGCTGTTCAAGGACGAGGTGCGCGCGGTCGGCGCCGAGCTCGGCCTGCCCGAGCGCCTGGTCTGGCGCCAGCCGTTCCCCGGCCCCGGCCTGGCGATCCGCGTGGTCGGCGGCGAAGCCACCAAGGAGCGCCTGAACGTGCTGCGCGAGGCCGACCACATCCTGCAGGACGAGATCCGCAAGGCCGGGCTCTATCGCGAGCTGTGGCAGTCCTTCTGTGTGCTTCCCGACGTGCGCACCGTGGGCGTGCAGGGCGACGAGCGCACCTACGGCTACGTGGTCGTGCTGCGGGCGGTTACGAGCGACGACGCGATGACCGCCGACTGGGCGCGCCTGCCCTACGACCTGCTGGAGACTATCGCCTCGCGCATGATCAACGAGCTGCGCGAGGTCAACCGGGTGGTGCTGGACATCACCAGCAAGCCGCCGGGAACGATTGAGTGGGAGTGAAAACGCAGGCTTGATCTGATCCACGCGCTGTCCAGGCGGGGCGGATCGTGGGTCGTGACAAGGACGCAGGGAGCGTGGCGTGCTCTGCACGCGAGCGACCGAGGACGCCGGCACGGGCCGCGAGGCGTCCGACTGGCTATGATGTCCGCTTCGCCGCGCGTCTGGAGCTTCGGCACGCGTGGCCTTTTTCACGCCTATGGCTCCCTCTACAAAGACCTATGTAGCGAAGGCGACCGACCGCGAGCGAAACTGGCTGGTCGTCGACGCGAACGGCAAGACGCTCGGGCGTCTGGCCACGCAGATCGCCGACGTGCTGCGCGGCAAGCGCAAGCCCGAGTACACGCCTCACGTCGACACGGGCGACTTCGTCGTGGTGGTCAACGCCGAGAAGATCCACGTGACGGGCAACAAGCGCAGCGACAAGCGCTACTACCGCCACTCCGGTTACCCCGGCGGCCTGCGCTCGCGCACGTTCGAGGAGCTGCAGGCGCGACGCCCGGAGGAGATCATCCGGCTGGCCGTCAAAGGCATGATGCCGCGCAACCGCCTTGCGCGAAAGCAGCTGACCAAGCTCAAGGTGTACGCCGGGCCCGAGCACCCGCACGTCGCCCAGAAACCGCAACCTTTGGACGTCCGGGAGGCTGGAGGCCGACCGCTGACGGCAGAGCGCGGAGCCGGTGGCTCTGCGGAGGAGACGAAATGATGGCCGACGAGGACACGCCCGAGACGCCGGCCGACGCCGAGAGGCCCGCGGAGGAGACGCCGCAGCACGCCGTGCCCGGCGACGAGGCCCGCGAGATCGCCGGCTCGGCCGAGGACGCCGCGCTTGAGGCCACACAGGAGGCGACCGAGGTTGGCGGCGAGCCGGCGCCCGAGCCGCCCACAGCCGAGCCGGGCGGCGAGGGTCATGCCGTGCCGAGCGAGGACGCGTTGGAGATCGCCGGAGTCGCCGAGGACGCTCCGCTGGAGGCGCTGCAGGAGGGCGAGGACAAGATCGCGATGGAGGCTGCCGTCGAGGAGGACGCCGCCGATACGGGCGACACCGAGCCCGAGGCGACGTCGGGCGCGAAACCGTCGGTGCCGGGCGCGCACCTGGAAGTCGACATCGTTCCCGAGGGCGCCGATCCACTCGGCCGCGAGCAGCAGGGCTATGAGGACCCCTACGCCATCGAGGGCGAGGAGAGCGAGAAGGCCCCGGCCGCCGAGGGCGAGGAGCCGGGCGAGGAGACGACGCTCTCAGAGCCGATCGCCACGGCGGCGATCGACCTGGCCGCAGACGCGCGCTACCGCGCGACGGGTAAGCGAAAGACGGCGATCGCGCGCGTGACGCTCAAGCCCGGCAAGGGCACCTACCTGATCAATGGGCGCACGCTCGAGCAGCACTTCCCGCGCGACACGCTTCAGCGCAACATCCGCCAACCGCTTGAGACGGTCGGCTACCAGGAGAAGATGGACGTCGTCGCCCGGCTGCACGGTGGTGGCATCTCCGCGCAGGCCGGCGCGCTGCGCCACGGCGTGTCGCGGGCGCTGCTGGAGGCCGACCCGAACCTTCGTGGCGAGCTCAAGCGCAGAGGCTTTCTGACGCGCGACTCGCGCGCCAAGGAGCGCAAGAAGGCCGGCCTGAAGAAGGCCCGCAAGAAGCCACAGTTCTCCAAGCGCTAGCACCGGCCCGCAGGGGGCGAGCATGACCCGCAAGCTGTTCGGCACCGATGGCGTTCGCGGCGTCGCCGGTGAGTTCGTGAGCGCCGAGCTGGCGCTGGCGCTGGCGCGCGCGGCGACCGAGCAGACGGGCGCCGAGCGCCCGCAGGTGCTGATCGTGCGCGACACGCGCGAGTCGGGCGAGATGCTCGAGGCGGGGATCGCGGCGGGCGTCACGGCGGCCGGCGGCGACGTCCTGCTCGGCGGCGTCCTGCCCACGCCGGCCGCGCCGATGCTGATCGAGCGCTATGGCCTCGACCTCGGCGTCGTCCTGTCGGCCTCCCACAACCCCTATGCCGACAACGGGATCAAGTTCTTCGGCGCCGACGGCGACAAGCTGTCCGACGCGGTGGAGGCGGAGATCGAGGCGGCCCTCGAGCGCGAGCCGGCCGGGGGCGAGCGCTTCGGGCGGGTGCGAACGCTGCACGGCGCGCTCGACGACTACCTGCGGGCGCTCCACGAGAGGTTCGTAGCCCTTGACTTAATCGACCTCGACGTCCTGCTCGACTGCGCGAACGGCGCCACCCACCGGGCGGCACCGGCGATCTTCGAGCGCCTCGGCGCGCGGGTGACGGCGATCGCGGTCGAGCCCGAC
>DATHJQ010000195.1:0-7023 GCA_035286505.1 Solirubrobacteraceae bacterium
CTGGCCGCCGCTGGGACTGCTGAGCGGGTCGCTCGTGCGGTACAGCGGGTAGGCGAGCGTCACTTCGGTGTCGCCCTGGGAGACGATCTTCAGCGTGGCGCTCGGTTCCTTCGCGTCGGTGCCGATGTAGCGCCCGTTGACGAAGAAGAACGCCTGCTGGCCATAGCCGTCGCCCGAGCCCGTGCGCGTGCCCACCAGTACCCGCAGCGCCTGGTCTGAGTGATAGTCCGACGTGTCCTTCGGCGTGAAGCCCCTTTCGCGCACGATCGCCGCCGCCGCGCTGACCCCTTCCACCTGCGATTCGTGCTGCGTGAACGCCGGCTCCGGCGCCGCGCGCGTCGTCGTCGAGGACGTGCGCTTGCTCGTCGGCGTCGTCTGCGTCTGCGTCGTCGGCGTGCTCGTGGTCTTCGCCGTGTCCGGCCGGGTCTGCGTCGCCGTCGACTCCGTCAGCGGCGGTGCGCCGGCGTTCGTGACCGTCTTGGTGCCCGAGCCGCATGCCGCCAGCAGTGCGATCGCGCTCGCGCACGACGCCGCCAGCGCCTGAGAAACGGTCCGTCGCATGATGCCCACTGTATTCGCCGCGCGAACTCGCCCTCCTCGCATGGCGTCGAGGACCTGTCCGTCGGCTGTGCGTGGGTCGCCGAGGAGCTGCGCGGCGCCAGGCAGTAGCATCGAGCGAAGCGATGTCCACCTCTGCGCAGACACCGGGTCCCGACCAGCCGAGCGGTCGCGTAAAGCCGGACAAGCGCACGCAGCGCGAGATCGCGCGCACGGCCGCGCTCGTCATCGTGGCGATCCTCGTCACGCTGTTTGCTGTCTTCAACCTCAAAGACGTGAAGGTCAGCTACGTCTTCGGCTCGGGCAAAGCCCCGCTGATCGTCGTCATCGTCATCTCCGTGCTGTTCGGCGTCGTGCTGACCTATTTCGCCGAACGGCTTCCGCGCAAACGGCGCCGCTGACCGACGCCCGCGCCGCGCACCGTCTGGCCGGTGCGCCTCAGGCCTGCTCGATCACCAGCGACGCCGCCGCCTCGGCGCCGATAAGCGGCGTCAGCACGATGTAGGTCAGGTAGTCCGAGAGCACCGACAGCAGCTGGATCTGCCCGCTGGCGACCTGGCAGCGGACGGTGTGCGACAGCGCTCCCGTCACGCCCTGCAGGACGAGCTTGCTGCGGGCCTGCTCCGGCGCGCCTTCGGTCAGGCGCACGGCGATGCCGTGGGCCAGACGCATGTTTCGCTCGATCGCCTCCGGGCCGGCGGAGAACGAGCCGCCGGCGATCGTCTGCGCGTAGATCGGGCGCTCGCCCAGGTAGCGCATCAGGACGCCGATCGTGCGACGCACCGCGTACGGCCAGTCGGCCGAGCGCAGGTCGGGGTCCGCGGCGATCGCCAGCAGCCGGTCGCCGAGCATGTCCAACGCCGCCAAGAAGCACTCCTGCTTGCCCTCGAACAGCTCGACGAAGGCATCGATCGAAACGCCCGCCGCATCGGCGATCTGCGGTGCGCTCAACGCGTGGTAGTCCTCGATCACCGCCAGGCGCAGCGCGTGCTCGAGCAGGCGCTCGCGCTCGCTGGCGCGCCCGGCGCCCGCGCTGTCCTGAAGCGCTGTGCTCGGTGCCTTGCGCCCCAGTGCCAGAGCCGCGCGCGCTCGCTCGGACAGTCGCTCGGCTAGCTGCTTGGCGGCGGGCGTCTGAAACAGCAACGTCCAGCGGAACATCTCCTCGGTGACCGCGGGCGCCTTTTCGGCGGTGCCCTCGCGCAGGCAGTTCGACAGCGCCGCATGCAGGCCGCCGGCGATTCCGCGAATCACCGGGCCGGGCAGGGGGCTGGGCGCGGAGCTTTGCTCGAAGCACGTCGCGATCATCTGCTCGAAGGTCGCCGACGCTCGTCGCAGGCGCAGCAGCGCCGGCGCGCCCGCCTTCGGACCCTCGACGATCACCAGGTTGGCGCTGTTCCAGTTGTCGCTGATCGCCTGGCCGAGCGCGCCGAACGCCGCCTGCATGCGCTGCTCGGCGTCGCCGTGCGCGCTGCGATAGGCCGCGCTCACGCGACCGGCCCCGCGTCTGGCGATCACGTCGTAGGTCGCCAAGAAGCACTCCTGCTTGTTGGTGAACTGCTCGTAGAACGAGCGCCGCGAGACACCGGCGAGACCGACGACCTGCTTGACGCTGGTGCGCTCATAGCCGTTGATCGCCACCGCCTCGATCATCGCCCCGTGCATGCGCGTGCGCTGGTTGCGCACGACCTCCTCGGGAGCAAGACGGTGCGGTCCGTGCGGTAGGCGTTGATAGAGCGGAGCCGGCGCCTCGGCGCCTCGGTCGGTATGCATCCTTGACATTCGGTCTCCCAGAATCGATCAGTGCTTTGGATCATGCCATAGAATCCGGTTGTCAGGATCGTTTCAGATCTGCAGCGCTTTGTCTACAGTGACTGCGCGCCGCCCAGCGCCCGAAGCGCCGCGCACGATGGCCCTGCTGCTGCATCGCGTGCTGCCGAGGCGCACGCGTCCTTCAGCGGAGGATCCCCTTCAAGGCGAGAATCGCCAGGCCCATCGTCACACCTACGGCTCCCTTGAGCACGAGTTCGCCGGCGGTCGACTTCGCGCGCACGCCGGCGACCAGCTCGAACAGCACGACGGTCACGACGGCCGTTCGCAGGGCGGCCGTGACGCCCGCTTCCTGACTGGCGCCAGCGGTCCACGCGATCACGAGCGCGAGCAGCGGCAGTGCGGCGCCGCGAACGATCGCCCAGTCATGAGCGAGCGCCCGCGCGAGCGTTCCCGCGGTCAGCCGGTCGCCGGTCGCCAGCCGGCGCCCCAGCAGGTCCGCGTAGGCGTGCGCCAGCCAGTAGAGCATCGTCGCGACGAGCGCCGAGGCGACGGTGTCCAAATAGGACTCGTGGCGGCCGCTCTCGGCGGCCATCAGCGCGCCGACGGTGATGATGCCGTAGATGACGCCCGCGGCGTTGCCCGTCGGAACCAGCCTCTTCGTCAGCCAGCCGCTTTTACGTACCATTTATCGCGTAGGAGGAAGGTCTTTAGAGAGGCGGGACAACATGGTCAGGGTGCGGCGCAGCGTCAAACAGAAGGTAATGGCCGCAGCGGCCGTAGCGGCCCTGCTCGCCGGCGCCAGCCTTGCCGCCGTATCTGCGACCGGCCAGAGCAGTCCGCACAGACGCTCCGGATCGCACAGCGGGGCTCACCACGGCGCGTACGGCGGGCGCGGCCGAGACCTGGCCGCAGCGGCCACATATCTCGGCGTGTCGCAGGCTCAGCTCTCCGCCGCGCTCAGGTCCGGCAAGACGCTCGCGCAGGTCGCCGACGCGACCAGCAGCAAGTCGGCCGCGGGGCTGACGCAGACGCTGCTCGCCATTCACCGGGCGAGGCTGACGGCCGCGGTCGCCCGGCTGCCCCAGCGCGTGGCTGCCGAGGTGAACCGCGCCGGCGGCCCGGGCGCCGCCGGTCATCGCCCGGCGGGCCTGCTGACGGGCGCCGCGCGCCTGGCGGTGCTGTTCGCCGCGCCGAACGGTCCCGGCGCGGTCGCCGCCGGCTATCTCGGCGTGGCGCCTGCGCGGCTGCAAGCGCTGCTGCAGACCGGCAAGACGCTCGCGCAGGTCGCCGAAGCGACCGCGGGCAAGTCCACGGTCGGCCTGGTCGACGCGCTCGTGGTGTCCAGGCGCGCCAAGCTTGCCCGCGCGACGGCGGCTGGCAGGCTCACCGAGGCGCGGCAGGTCAAGCGTGCATCGAAACTGCACAAGCGCATGAGCGCGCTCGTTCAGCGTCAATTCGCGGGCGCCGGCTCGCCGTAGCTAAAGCCGCGCCGCCGCGCTGCCGAGGAGTTGTTGCGGAAGGCCACAGGTCATCCGGGTAGAGGGCGACCGTGGGGCTAAGTGTCTCGGCCCCCGGTCGCTCCATAACCCCGTTTGTGGCAATCTGCGCGCTTCATGCGCGACGCCGTGATCTGCGAGCCCTTGAGAACACCCGTGGGCGGGTTCGGCGGCGTCTTTCGCGACGTCCCGCCGGCGCGCCTTGCGGCGACGGTGATCGCCGAGCTCGTGCGGCGCACTTCGCTGCCCTCGGGCGAGATCGACGACGTGATCCTCGGCCAGTGCTATCCCAATGGCGAGGCGCCGGCGATAGGGCGCGTGGCCGCGCTGGACGCCGGGCTGGGCATCGACGTCCCCGGAATGCAGGTCGACCGGCGGTGCGGCTCGGGGCTGCAGGCGGTCGCGCTGGCGTGCATGCAGGTGCAGACCGGCGCCGCCGAGCTGGTTCTGGCGGGAGGCGCGGACAGCATGAGCCAGGCGGAGTTCTACGCCATCGGCATGCGCTGGGGCGTCAAGGGGGGCGGCGTCGAACTGGCCGACAGGCTGGCGCGCTCACGCGTAAGCGCGGGAGGCGTTCACCATCTCGTCGAGGGCGGCATGATCGAGACGGCGGAGAACGTGCGCCGCGAGCACGGCGTCTCGCGCGAGGCTCAGGACGAGCTGGCGCTGCGGTCACACGAGCGCGCGGTGGCCGCGCAGGAGGACGGCACTTTCGCGCAGGAGATCGTGCCCGTGACGGTCGTCGACCGCAAGGGCGAGCGCGTGGTCGAGCGCGACGAGCACCCGCGCGCGGACACGACACTCGAGCGCCTGGCGGCGCTGCGGCCGATCATGGCGCGCAGCGACCCGCAGGCGACCGTTACGGCGGGCAACGCCAGCGGGCAGAACGACGGCGCGGCGGTGTGCATCGTGACGCACGCCGAGAAGGCCGCCGAGCTCGGCCTGAAGCCGTTCGCGCGCCTGGTCTCATGGGCAGTCGCGGGCGTGGCGCCTGAGAGCATGGGCGTCGGCCCGATCCCGGCCACGGAGCGAGCGCTGCAGCGCGCCGGCCTCGCGCTTGCCGACATCGACCTGATCGAGCTCAACGAGGCCTTCGCCTCGCAGGCGCTGGCGGTGCTCGGAGAGTGGCAGTTGCCCGACGGCTTGCAGCGCGTCAACGTGCACGGCTCGGGCATCTCGCTCGGACACCCCGTCGGTGCTACGGGGGCGCGCATCCTGACCACGATGCTGCGCGAGCTGCGCCGTCGCCAGGCGCGCTACGGGCTGGAGACCATGTGCATCGGCGGCGGCCAGGGGATGGCGGCAGTGTTCGAGAACGTCGCCGCGTAGGATGCGCCCATGACGGGGGTCTTGTATGGGCTGGCGCAGCTCTGCATCAGGCGCCGGTTCGTCGTTCTCGCGGTCTGGCTGATCGTGACGATCGCGCTCGTCGCCGTGTCGCACCGGCTGGGCGACAACACGAACGACAACCTCTCGCTGCCGGGAACGGACAGCCAGGCTGCGACCGACGCGCTGGCCAAGTCATTCCCGGACCAGTCCAACGGCACGAGCCCGATCGTGCTGCACGCCAAGAGCGGCAAGCTGACGGACGCCGGCAACGCCGAAGCGGTGAACAAGTCGGCGGCGGCGGTCGCCAAGGAGCCGAACGTCGCATCGGTCGTCAACCCGCTGACGGCGCAGGGCGCGACGGCGCTGAGCAAGGACAAGACGACCGGCTATCTGTCGGTGACGTTGAGCGTCAGCCCCGGGTCCTTGTCGGTCGAAGACGTCGAAACGATCATCGACGGCGCCAACGCCGCGAAGGCGGCCGGCCTGGAGGTCGAGACGGGTGGCCAGCTCGGCCAGAAGGTGTCCAAGCCCGCGACCGAGTCCAGCGAGCTGATCGGAATCATCGCCGCGATGATCATCCTGACGCTGACGTTCGGGACGGTCGTGTCGATGCTGCTGCCGATCCTCAACGCGATCGTGGCGCTGCTGTCGACGCTGGCGATCATCCGCATGCTCGGCCACGTGGCGACCGTTCCGACGGTCGCGCCGACGCTGGCGACGATGATCGGCCTGGGCGTGGGCATCGACTACGCGCTGTTCATCGTCACGCGACATTTCCGCGGCATGCGCGAGGGACTGTCGATCGACGAGTCGATCGCGCGCGCGGCGGCGACGTCGGGCGGGGCCGTCTTCTTCGCCGGCGGCACCGTGACGATCGCGCTCGTATCGCTGGCGGTCGCGGGGATTCCGCTGATAACGACGATGGGATTGATGGCGGCTGTCGCCGTCGTTGTCGCGGTGCTCGCAGCCCTGACGCTGCTGCCGGCCACGCTGGCGATCACGGGACCGCGCATCAACTCCCTGCGCGTGCGCGCCGAGCGGCCCGAGTCCAAGGCCCACGAGGGGCTGTGGGCCAAATGGGCCAACGAGATCGCGCGCTACCCGCTCGTCGCCGGCCTGGCGGCGCTGGCGATCCTGATCCCGCTGACGATCCCGCTGCTGTCGCTGAACCTCGGCCAGCAGGACGTCGCCGCGCTGTCGGAGTCGACGACCGCGCGAAAAGCCTATGACCTGCTCGCCAGGAGCTTTGGTCCCGGGATCAACGGTCCGCTGATCGTCGCCGTCACGCTCGGCTCGCCCGCGACGGCAAGCTCCGCGTCGGGCAAATCGGGCAAGTCGGCGTCGAGCGGCTCGCAGGCGTCGAAGCCTCAGTCGCAGGGCGACCCGCGCGCCGCCGATCCGCGCCTGCAGACGCTGCAGAAGGACATCTCGCAGACGCCCGATGTGGCGGCGGTCACGCCAGTGCAGATCGACAAGGCGGGCACTTCGGCGTTCTTCAACGTGGTCTCGACGGAGGGGCCGGCCGAAGAAGCGACGACTGACCTCGTGGAAAAGCTGCGCGCGAGCGTCATTCCGACCGCCGCGAAGGGCACGGACATGAAGGCGGACGTCGGCGGCAGCACGGCCGGCTACATCGATCTCGCCTCGCGCATCTCCGACAAGCTGCCGGTGCAGATACTGGTCGTGATCGCGCTGAGCTTCGTGCTGCTGATCCTGGCGTTCCGCACGGCGGTGATACCGGCGCAGGCCGCGGTCATGAACCTGCTGTCGATCGGCGCCTCCTACGGCGTGCTGACGGCGATCTTCCAGTACGGCTGGCTGGCGGACGTGATCGGCCTGAACGGGCCGGTGCCGATCGTCTCCTACGTAC
>DATHJQ010000196.1:0-2819 GCA_035286505.1 Solirubrobacteraceae bacterium
GGCGCTCGGGAGCGCCGTCGCGGCGCGGACGGTCAGAGGACCAGCCGGTGCGCTCGTCGGCGCCGATTTTCACGCTGCGCGAGCCGGGTCTGCTGGCTGAGGATTGTTCGGCCACACCCCCATCATGCCTCAACGCGACCCGCGACCCGGGCCGCGTGCTGGGCACGTCGCCGCTCGCGCGGGATCAGGCCGTGTCCTCGGCGATCAGCGCCAGCTTCGCCGATCGCGCCAGCGCCTTGATCCGCGCCTCCTCGCGCCGCGCAGCCGTGCGGTCGCGCATCGCCACCTCGTACACCAGCTCAACCGGCAGGCGGCTGGCGGTGTAACGGCTGGCCTTGCCCGCCCGGTGACGGTCGAGCCGTCGTCGCACGTCGGTGCTCCAGCCCGTGTACAGCGAGCCGTCGGCGCAGCGCAGCATGTAGACCCAGGCGTCGGTCATGCACGTTCGATACGTCGCGCAGGCGCCATCGCCTGCCCGCGAGCTCAGCGGTCGGCGCGCGCGAGGCCGGAGGCGCCCTGCGGCAATGGCCCGAGACGCACCGGCGCGGCATGCATCGAGCGAAGCCGCACGTCGCGCCAGGAGAGCCCCTCGTTCAGGAGCGCGGGCAGCCCCATGAGCAATGCCGTGGCGACCTCGACCGCCTGCAGGACGATGCCGTAGGCGATCGCGTCGGGCGTGGAGACGTGGTAGGCGCCGGCCAGCACGGCCACGCAGGCGGCCTGGAAGACGCCGACGTTGGCCGGTGTCGCAGGCATCACGGCGGTGATGTTGACCGCGAACAGGACGCCGGCCGCCGCCGCGCCTCCCGAGCGAACGTCCAGGCCGAGCGCCAGCAGCAGCAGCCAGCAGGACAGCCATTGAAGCGTCCAGGCCGAGAGCTGGATCGCGGCCGCACGTGAGGCCTGGCGTGGCCGGCGAAACACGCGCAGGCCGTCGCGCAGGCGCAGCAGCGAGCGGCGCACGCCGGCGACCAGCGGCTGCAGGCGCTCCGAACGCGAGGCGGCGCCCGGCGTCACCAGCACGGGTCCGAGGACGCTGGCGAGCAGCGCGGCGAGCGGCGCGAGCCCGACCAGCAGCAGCGCGCGGTAATGGCTGTCCAGCGCGCTCGCGCTCGACAGCGTGACCGCCCCGAGGATCGCCAGCGCGAGCAGATTCAGCAGCGTCTGCGAGACCATCGTGCCGAGCACGACCGGCAGCGTCTCGCGCGCGCGCCCCAGCCGGCGCGCGACGATCAGCGCGCGTGAGGACTCGCCCAGGCGCGCGGGAAGCGTCGAGGACATCAGCACGCCGATGAATGTCCCCTGCATCGCGTCGCGGTGCTTGGCCCGGCGCCATGTGGGCGCCGCGGCGAGGATCGCGTGCCAGGCGATCGCGCGTGTGAACATGGCGGCGCACATCAGCGCCAGGCCCGCGACGAGCAGGCCCGGCTTGGATGCCAGCAGCGACGCGGCCACTCGCGTCACACCGACGCGCTGCAGCGCCAGCGCGGCCAATCCGGCTCCCACCAGCGACGACGCGGCCAGGCCGACGCGGCGCAGCGTGCGGATTCGCCGCTCGCGGCCGACCAGTGCAGGGGGCTCGGGCGCCAACGAAGGCAGGCGCTGCGCCGGAATGCGCGGCTGCAGGTCGGCGGGCATGAAGCCGTGGCGCAGGGCCGCGCGCGATAGGCCGCCGTGCGCCCGCCGGCGCGCCGGGTCGGCCAGCGAGACCGCCTGCTCGTAGGTGTCGAGCACTTCCGCGGCGACGTGAGGCCAGGCAAACCGCTCGGCGTGCTCGCGCGCGGCCTCGGCCATGCGCTCGCGGCGGCGCGGCTCGAGCGCCAGCCGACGCAGCGCCTCGGCGAGCGCGAGTGGGTCGCCCGACGCCACGAGCTGTCCGTCGATGCCGTCACGCACGACGTCACGGTAGCCCGGGATGTCCGAGGCCAGCACGGGCGTGCGGGCGGCGAAGGCCTCGGTGAGGATCATGCCGAAGCTCTCGCCGCCCAGCGATGGCGCGCAGAGCACGTCCGCGCGCGCTAGCTCGCCGAGCTTGCGCTCCTCGGAGACCTTGCCCAGCGCGTGCACGCCGCGCTCGTCCAGCGTCATGTGGGCGATCTCCTCGCGCGAGGCGCCCACGAGCGTAAGCGTCGCGGGCAGGTGGTCGCGCAGGGCCTCAAAAGCGCGCAGCAGCACGGGCAGGCCCTTGCGCTCGACGGCCTGTCCGATGAACAGGACGCGCAGGCCCTGCTCGCCGCGCCGCTCGCCGTCGGCCGCCGCGGCGGCGCGCGCGAGGTCGGCCTGGGTGGCGAGGCGCACGCCGTTGGGCACGATGCGGTAGCGACCGCCGTAGAAGCGCCGGGCGGTCCACGCCGCCGCCTCGGACACGGCGATGCGCGCATGCAGGCGGTTCATGCGCCTGCGGCCGCCCAGCCCGACTGCGATGCCGCCGTTGGTCCACGGGTTCTCGGAGTAGGTGTGAAACGTGCCCACCAGCGGCAGCTCGCCGGCCGAGCACAGCGCGTCCCAGCCGAGCATCGGCACGACCGGCTCGTGTATGTGCGCTACGTCATAGCCTCCGTCGCGCAGCTCTTGGCGCAGGGCGAAGACGGCATGCGGGGTCAGCGCCATGTTGGAGACCGCGCCGTTGGCAGGAATGCCGCAGGTGCGCCCCAGCCCTACGAAGCCCGCCGGCGTCGGACGACGCTGCGGGCGCGCGCCGCGGTGCAGGCGTCGCGAGAGCCTGTCGTCGGGATCGAACGGTGCGAGGATGCGCGCTTGATGACCCGCCCGGTCGAGCTCGCGCGCAAGCGCCTCTATGTGGCGGGTGACTCCACCGG
>DATHJQ010000197.1:0-2164 GCA_035286505.1 Solirubrobacteraceae bacterium
GAGCGTCGACGTCGTGATCGTGTCGGCCGACATGGGCGCGATGACGCTGCGATGCCTCGGCGAGCTCGACAGCCCGGCGATCGCCAGCGTCGTCGTCGTCGACAATGCCTTCGGCGCCGAGCCCGGCGTCGGCGACGCGCGCGAGCAGATCGCCGCGCGCGCGAGCGTCGTGGCGCTCGAGCGCCCGCATGGCTTCGCCGCGGCCAACAACCGCGGCCTTCGCCACGGCGAAGCGCCGTTCGCGCTGCTGCTCAACTCCGACGTGCTCGTCGTGCCGGGCGCCATCGAGACGCTGCTTGGCGCGTTGGCCGAGCGGCCGCACGCGGTCGCCGCCGGCGGGCGCCTGGTCGACCCGCAGACGCTGGTCACTCAGCAGCAGTACCGCCCGCGTCCGTTTCCCACGCTGACCAACTTCCTCGTGATCGTGCTCGGCGTCGAGGAGCTGTGGCCCGGCAACCCGGTCACGCGCCGCTACCACGGCGCCGCCATCGACGACGACGTGGGCGTGCGCGCGGTCGCCGCGCAGCCCGCCGCCGCTGCGTTGCTCGTGCGTCGCGACGCCATGGACGCCGTCCGCGGCTTCGACGAGCGCTTCTGGTTCTGGTTCGAGGACTCAGACCTGCTGCTGCGCCTCGCCGCCCGCGGCAGCATCCTCTACGCGCCCGGCGCCGTCTTTCGCCACCTCGGCGGCGGCAGCTTCAGCCGCTGGAGCAAGGCCGCGCACATCCGCTCCATCCACCACGGCATCGTTCAGTACGCCGACGCGCACTTCTCGCGGCTGCGGCGCGCGGCGCTCGGGCTCGCCGAGCTGGCGATCAGCCTCCCGCGCGTCGCGCTGTTTCGCTCCTCGCGCCCGGAGGAGGCGGCCGCCTGGCGTGCGGTCGCCGGTGCGGGGGTGGCGCTGTTGCGCGGACGCCGTCCGGCGGCGATCGCGCCACGGCCTCGAGAGTCCTCGACCTAGGCCAGGATCTCGTCGGGTGTCAGCACCCAGTCGAGTCCCACGAGGGCGCGCTTCAATGAGCGGTCTTGCGTTATGAGCGTTGTGCCGCGCCGCTCTGCAAGCGCCACATAGACGAGGTCGTAGATCGGGTGATTGTCATAGCGACGAGCGAGGTCCCACGCTCGAGTGCGATCTCGCGGCTCATCGAGCAGGCGAACGGGGAGCTCGACAAGCAGGGAGTGGGCGGTATCCGCCTGCGTCCCGTTCCAGCGTCTGCGGCGAACGCCGGTGAGCAGTGCGTTTGAGACTTCCTCCAACAAGAGACGCGGCGCAAGCAGGTCCTCCGCCGTCTCGACCAGCCGCTGCAGGACAGCGTGGGCGGGCAGCGCAGGATCGGCTGCCGGGCTGACCCAGTCGACTACGAGGCTTGCGTCAACGACCGGCACGCGCTCCGGCCTGCGAGCGCGCTGCGCGGTCGCCGATCACCAAGTCGGCGGCACTCTCGCCGCTGCCAGGGCCGTCGTGCGTCGTCTGCACGCGCTTCGCCCAGTCCGCCAGGGTCATCGCGCGTTGCGAAGTTCCGTCGCGCGCCGCCGCAGCGTCGATCTCTGCCCGATCCAGCAGCAGGCGGTTGCCGTGCCGACGAGCCCTCACTCGTCCCGTCCACACCCAGCGCCTGATCGTCTCCGGGTGGCGTCCCAGTAGCCGCGCCGCGTCGCGCACGCTGATCGAGCTCTCGGCGACTTCCTCGGGATCGGGCACGGCGGTAGTCTACTACAACATAATAAATAGATGTAGTAGTAGATGATCGAACTGCGCGCGAGAGCGGGCGCAGCAGTCACCGCTTGCGGCGGTTCAGCATCCTCCGACCGCCAGCCAGGTAGGCGGCCTCGCGGGCGCGTTGCGCAAGCGGGAGACGGAGCGCACCGTGTGAATCTCCGGGTCGCGTCGACGGACGCGGTGCGGATATCCAGCGGGCCAGCGGCGCGGCCATCCGCTCCCAGCTCTGCCACTCGGCCGTGGCGGCCAGGCGCCCTGCGTAGCCCTCACGCCCGTTCTCCAGCACCTGCTCCAGCGCCTCGGCCAGGGCGTGCACGTCCTGTGGCGGCGCGACCGCGCCAAGCCCTTCGCGTGCGACCTGCTCGGCGAGGTCGTCGCCGGAGGTGCAGACGACTGGCACGCCTGCCCAGAAGCAGTCGAGCATGCGCGTGCGGTAGGCAAAGC
>DATHJQ010000198.1:0-2043 GCA_035286505.1 Solirubrobacteraceae bacterium
GCCGAAGCTGTTGATCGCGGACGAGCCGACGACGGCGCTCGACGTGACCGTTCAGGCGCAGATCCTGGCGCTGCTCGAACGACTGCAGCGCGAGTTGGGCATGGCGATCGTGATCATCACGCACGACCTCGGCGTCGTCGCCGAAGTGGCCGACGACATCGCCGTGATGTACGCCGGCAGGATCGTCGAGATGGCGTCCACGGAGGTCGTGTTCGACGGCCCCGAGCACCCGTACACGTGGGGGCTGCTCAAGTCGATACCGACGCTCAGCAGCTCGCGCGAGCAGGATCTCGTGCCCATCTCCGGCACGCCGCCCAGCCTCATTCGGCGCCCGTCGGGCTGTCACTTTCACCCGCGCTGCCCCTACTCGCAACCCTCGCACGAGCGCATCGACCCGCAGCTGAAGCCGGTGCCCGACGCTCCCGAGCACCACGTGGCGTGCCTGTTGGAGATCGACGTTCGCCGCCGCCTGTGGGCGGAGCTGCGCGCCGGTCGCCGGCCCGAGGAGGCGCGCGCGACGGTCGGCGTGCCCGAGGAGCCACGGTGAGCGCCCGCGACGCTGACCAGGCGCCGGACCCCGGCGCGGCGTTCGGCTCGCAGGAGACGCCCGCGGCCAGCGCACCGGTGAGCACGGGCACGGGCACGGGCACGGGCACGGGTGCGGGCGGCGATGCGCTCGTGCAGGTGCGCGACCTGGTCAAGCACTTCCCGCTGACGCGCGGCATCGTCATCCAGCGCAAGGTCGGCGCCGTGCAGGCGGTCGACGGCGTGAGCTTCGACGTCAGCCGCGGCGAGACGCTCGGCATCGTCGGCGAGACCGGCTGCGGCAAGAGCACGACCGCGCGCCTGATCATGCGCCTGCTCGAGCCCACCTCCGGCGAGGTGCGCTTCGACGGCCAGGACATCACGCACCTGAAGGGCTCCAAGCTGAAGGCGATCAGGCGTGACATGCAGATGATCTTCCAGGATCCCTACTCGTCGCTGAACCCGCGCAAAACGATCGGCGCGACGATCGGCCAGCCGTTCGCCATCCACGGCCTCGAAAAGGGCAAGGGCGAGAGCAAGCGCGCGGTGCAGGAGCTGATGGAGATGGTCGGGCTCAACCCCGAGCACTACAACCGGTACCCGCACGAGTTCTCCGGCGGGCAGCGCCATCGCATCGGTGTAGCGCGTGCGCTGGCGCTGAAGCCGAAGCTGCTGATCGCCGACGAGCCTGTGTCGGCGCTGGACGTGTCGATCCAGGCGCAGGTGCTCAACCTGCTGCGCGACATGCAGCGCGAGCTCGGCCTGACGCTCGTGTTCATCGCGCACGACCTGTCGGTGGTCAGACACATGTGCGACCGCGTCGCCGTGATGTACCTGGGACGCGTCGTGGAGATCGGCCCGAGCGACGCGCTGTATACGCAGCCGCGCCACCCATATACCGGAGCGCTGCTGTCGGCAGTGCCGGTGGCCGACCCGTCGGTGCGCCGCAGCGAGCGCCACCTGCTCAGCGGGGACGTGCCCAGCCCGGCCAACCCGCCGCAGGCGTGTCGCTTTCACACGCGCTGCCCCAAGGCGCAGGAGCGCTGCTCGATCGACGACCCGCCGCTCGAGGACAAGGGCACGGGCACGCTCGCGGCCTGCCACTTCCCGCTCAGCCGCGAGGAGGTCGCCACGATCGGCGTACGATCTGCGCGATGATCGCCACGTCCTCGCGCAGCGCACGATGAGCGCCGTCTCGCCGGCGGCGCGGCGATGAGCGCGACGAGCGCGAGCCCAGGCGTGGACGCCGGCGCGGAGGCGCAGGAGCTGCTGCGCCGGCTGGTGCGGTTCAACACGGTCAACCCGCCGGGCGACGAGCGCGCGGCGCAGGAGTACCTGGCCGACCATCTGCAGCGGGCGGGCTTTGACTGCGAGCTGCTGGGCGCTCAGCCGGAGCGTCCGAACCTGCTGGCGCGCCTGCGGGCCAAGGACGCGCCGCCGCCGGGCGAGCCGGCGGGCGACGGCCCGACGTTGTGCCTGCTGGGGCACGTCGATACCGTGCTGGCCAACGCGGAGGAG
>DATHJQ010000199.1:0-2646 GCA_035286505.1 Solirubrobacteraceae bacterium
CGCGCGGCGCGCGAGCTGGCCGTCGAGCACTTCTCGCACGAGGCGGTCCTGGGACCGCTGCTCGAGCAGTGCGGCGTCTCGGTGACCGGCGCGGCCCGGGCCCGCCGTCCCGCGTCGGTCTTCCCCGCCGAGATGGTGCTCGAGCCGGTCTCGCGCCGCCCCACGACGCTGCCCCGGGCGACCGTCGAGGCGGCTCATCGCCATCCCGTGCCGAGCTGCTCGCGCCCGCCGGCGCTCGGCCGCGACAGCGCGAGCGTCGTCGTCGTCACCCACGGCGGCCTGGCCTTCACTCGCCTGTGCCTGGAGACGCTGCTCGCCAACAGCGGCGGCGACTTCGAGCTGATCGTCGTCGACAACGGCTCCGCCGACGCCACCCCCGCCTACCTCACGCGCCTGGCCCAGGCCGACGCGCGCGTGCGCGCGCTGCTCAACGGCCGCAACATGGGCTTCGCCGCAGCCTGCAACCAGGGCCTGTGCCTCGCCGGCGGCGATCATCTCGTTCTGCTCAACAACGACACGATGGTCGCCCCCGGCTGGCTGGCGCGCCTGGTCGCCCATCTGCGCAACCCGGAGGTCGGCCTGGTCGGACCCGTCACCAACCGGATCGGCAACGAGGCGGAGATCGCCACCGACTACCGGACGTGGGGCGAGTTCCTGACGCTGGCGCGGCGCCGTGCGCGCGCGCACGCGGGCGAGTGGCTGCAGGTGCGCACGCCGGCGATGTTCTGCCTGGCACTGCGGCGCGAGACCTATCTCAGCCTCGGGCCGCTGGACGAGCGCTACGAGGTCGGACTGCTGGAGGACGACGACTACGCCGAGCGGGCGCGCCAGGCGGGCTATCAGCAGCGCTGCGTGGAGGACGTGCTCGTCCACCACTTCGGCGAGGCGTCCTTCGGGCGGCTGGTCGCCGGCGGGGAGTACTCGCGCATCCTGCGCGCCAACCAGCGGCGCTTCGCCGAGAAGTGGCACAAGGAGTGGGAGCCCTACGGTCGGCGTCCCAACCCCCGCTACGAGCGCGAGGCCGAGCACCTGCGCGAGGCTGTCAAGGCCGCCGTGCCGTCCGGTTCGACGGTGCTCGTGATAAGCCGCGGCGACGAGTCGCTGCTGCGGCTGAACGGGCGCCACGCGCTGCACTTCCCGCAGGCGCGCGACGGCTGCTGGGCGGGCCATCATCCCGCCGACAGCGAGGAGGCGATCGGCCACCTGGAGACGCTGCGCGAGGACGGCGCCGAGTACCTGGCGGTGCCCTCCACCTACCGCTGGTGGCTCGACCACTACGACGGCCTGCGACGACATCTCGAGTCGCGCCACGAGCCCGTCCTCAGCGACGAGCAGGGCGTCGCCATCTACCGCTTGCAGGGGGCGGCGCGATGAGCCTTGGGTGCTCGATCGTCGTGCCCGTGCACGGACGCGCGCGGCTCACGGCGCGCTGTCTGGACGCGCTGCTGGGCGAGCTGCCGGCGGGCTGTGAGGTGATCGTCGTAGACGACGCCTCGCCGGATCAGACGCCGGCGCTGCTGCGCTCCTACGGCGAGCGCATCCGCACGTTGACGCTCGCCGCCAACGTCGGCTACGCGCGCGCCTGCAACGAGGGCGCCGCGATCGCCGCGCACGACGATCTGGTCTTCCTCAACAACGACACCCGGCCGCTGCCCGGATGGCTGCACGCGATCAGCCGTCATGCGCGGGAGCGTCAAGCCGCCGTCGTCGGCGCCAAGCTGCTCTACCCGGACGGCTCGGTGCAACACGCCGGCGTCGTCATCGGCCAGGACGGCTATCCGCACAATCTCTACGCCGGGCTGCCTGCCGACCATCCCGCCGTCAACCGCTCGCGACGGCTGCAGGCGGTCACCGGCGCGTGCATGCTCGTCAGACGGCGCGCTTTCGAGCGGGCCGGCGGCTTTGACCCGGGCTACGTCAACTCGCTGGAGGACGTCGACCTGTGCCTGCGGATCGGCCAGGCCGGCGGCAAGGTGCACTACTGCCACGAGGCCGTGCTGATCCACCTGGAGTCCGCGTCTCGCGGTCGCGACGACCGCTTCGCGAAGAGCGTCGAGCGCTACCGCGAGCGCTGGCGCGACTGTGCGCGCCGCGACGATCTGACCGTCTACGCCGAGGACGGCCTGCTCGAGGTCGAGTACCCCGACGCCTATCCGCTGCGCCTGACGATCTCTCCGCGCCTGGCCGTCGTCGACGCCGGGCGCGAGGCGCAGATCGAGGCGCTTCTCGAAGGCTACGCCGCGCAGGTCTGCGACCTGCTGGCCGAGGTCGTGCGCCTGACCGCCATCGTCGGGTCGGACGCAGGCGACAGGTCGGACGCAGGCGCTGGGCCGGACGCGGGCGCCGATGACGCGGGCGCCCCCATGAGTGGCGGGGGCGCCGCCGCGATCGACGTGCGCGCGGCTGCAACGGACGTGGGTGCGGCAGCCGGCGGCGCGGGCGTCGCGACGATCGCCGCGCGGCGCGGCGCGTCGAGCGCTGACGGACACGACCATCGCGGCTTTCAGCTCGAGGCGAACCGCCTGGAGGAGCACGTGCGCGCCCTGCAGCAGCGCCTGCAGGACATCGACCGGGCGGCCGAGCCTCCCTCGCGCCTGGCCTTCACGGCGAGCCGCAGGCTCGGCTACCGACGCCTGGTGCAGAGGA
>DATHJQ010000200.1:0-2240 GCA_035286505.1 Solirubrobacteraceae bacterium
AAGGCGTCCTCGTCGCGGGCGCCGCGGCGGACCGGGAAGACGCCGCCGTGGCTGTAGATCCACTGCATCGGCGGCTTGAAGAGCTGCGACTTGGCCATGAAGCGGACCTTGCGCCGCAGCGAGGCGCCGAGGAAGAAGTGGTCCATGAACGAGAAGTGGTTGGGCGCGAGGATCACCGCGCCACTGCCCGGCGCGTTCTCGCTGGAGATCGCGCGGGCGCGCAGGAACGTGTAGGCGTAGAGCGAGGTGATCACGCGCACGACGTCATACACCCAGTCGGGCTCGCGCGTGCGCGCACGCTCGTGGAAGCGGTCGAAGTGCTCCTTGGGGCGAGGGTCGCTGTAGACCTGCTCGCGCATCGGTGCTAGATCGGTCATCTGTGCGCTGTACCTCCGCCGGCGTCCAAGGTTACAAGCGCACGCTCACGGCCCGCAGCGCGCGCGTGACAACGCGCCGGCCCAACCGGCCAGCAGCCGGGCGCGCTCGTCGTCGCGCATGCGCGGCTCGTAGCGCTCGCGCTCGCGCACGGCCAATCGCCCGTGCTCGCCGCGCAGGTCGCTGACGGTCCACAGGTCGGCGCCCACGCCCGCCAGATAGGCGGCCCCGAGCGCCGTCATCTCAGACTGAGCCCCGAGCGCCACCGGCACGCCGAGCACGTCCGCCTGGAACTGCATCAGCCAGGCGTTCGTGCTCGCTCCGCCGTCGGCGCGCAGCTCGCTCAGCGGCTGCGGGCAGGCGTGCTCCATCGCACGCACCGCGTCGACGGTCTGGTAGGCGATCGCCTCGAGCGTCGCGCGCGCGATATGCGCGCGCGTGCTGCCGCGCGTGAGCCCGACGATCGTGCCGCGCGCGTGCGGGTCCCAGTGCGGCGAGCCCAGGCCGGTGAGCGCGGGAACGAAGTACACGCCGTCGTTGCCGTCCAGCTCGCGCGCGAGCGCCTCGGTCTGCTCTGCCCGCTCGATGATCCCCAGCCCGTCGCGCAGCCATTGCACAGCCGCGCCGGTGACGAAGATCGACGCCTCCAGCGCATACGCGCGCGCGTCGCCGACCGAGCAGGCGGCCGTCACGAGCACGCCCGGTGGCGTCCGGGGCCTCTGGAAACCGGCGTTGATCAGTACGAAGGACCCTGTCCCGTAGGTGTTCTTGCCCGTTCCCGGATCGACGCACGCATGCCCGAACAGCGCCGCCTGCTGGTCGCCGGCCACGCCGTGCACGGTCACGGCGTGGCCGTGCAGCTGATCCGCGCGCACGCGCCCGAAGGGGCCGGCGCTGGATTGCACGCGCGGCAGCGAACGCTCCGGCACGCCGAACAGCTCGAGCAGCTCGGGGTCCCAGCGACCCTCGCCGATGTCGTAGAGCAGCGTGCGCGAGGCGTTCGTCGCGTCGGTCACGTGCTCGCCGGTCAGCTTGAAGATCAGCCACGAGTCGACCGTGCCGAAGAGCGCGCGTCCATCCCGCGCACGTTCGCGCAGGCCCTCGACGTGCTCCAGCAGCCACTCGATCTTGGTCGCCGAGAAGTAGGGGTCGAGCACCAGCCCGGTGCGCGCCCGCACGAGCGCCTCGTGGCCCTGCTCGCGCAGCTGCTCACAGCGTCCGGCGGTGCGCCGATCCTGCCAGACGATCGCCCTGTGCAGCGGCTCGCCGCTGTCGGGGTCCCACACGCAGACCGTCTCGCGCTGGTTGGCGATGCCGAGCGCCGTCAAATCGCCTGGGCGCGCGCCCGCGTCGTCCAGCGCCTCGCCGGCGACGGCCATGGTCACCTGCCAGATCTCCTGCGCGTCGTGCTCGACCCAGCCCGGCTGGGGGAATTGCTGTGTGAACTCGCGGTAGGCCCGGCCGATCGGCTCGGCTTGCTCGTCGAAGACCAGGCAGCTCGTCCCGGTCGTGCCCTGATCGATCGCCAGGATCATGCTCGCGCGAGCCTACCCCGCGCGAGATACACGCGGGCGAAGTCCAGGAGCTGCGCGCCCCGATGGGCGAAGCCGGCGAGCGTTCGCGCGCTGGCACGATGCGTCAGGTCCAGCTCGATCTCGCTCACGCGATGTCCCGCGCGAACGGCGTCGATCGTCATGCCCACCTCCATGCCGTAGCCGTGCGCGAACGGCAGCACGTCCGCCAGCGCCTTCTCGCTGAGCGCGCGCTGGCCTGAGATCGGCGCGACGGTGTCCAGGCCGCAGCGTCGACGGATCGCCCAGCGTGCGAAGCCGAGCGCGATCCCGAAGCCGCCGCCGACGCGGCTG
>DATHJQ010000201.1:0-2538 GCA_035286505.1 Solirubrobacteraceae bacterium
GCCGTTGACGATCGACTTGGGCTTGGCCGCGTGCCACTCCTCCATGCCCTCCAGCCCGCCGTCCTCGGCCGGCGCAAAGCCCTTGCCCTTGACCGTGGCGATGTGCACGACGACAGGCCGTTCGGCCGCCAGCGCCTCGCGCAGCGCCTCGCGCAGCGCGCGCACGTCATGACCGTCGACCACGCCCATGTAGGCCCAGTCGAGCTCCTCCCACCACAGACCGGGCGCCCAGAAGGCCTTGATCGACTCCTTCAGCTGCGGGCCGAGGCGCTCGAACGCCGAGCCGATCCCTCCCGGCAGGCGCGTCAGCCCCCCCTCGACGCCTGCGCGTGCGTGCCACAGCTTGGGATTCAGGCGCACTCGGTTGAAGTAGCGCGACAGCGCGCCGACGTTCGGCGCGATCGACATGCCGTTGTCGTTGAGCACCACCACCATCGGCGTGCCCAGCCCGCCCGCCTGTCCGATCGCCTCGAAGGCCACGCCGCCCGTCATCGCGCCGTCGCCGATCACCGCCACGACCTTGCCGTCCCGGACGCCCTGATCGCCTGCCTGCTCACCGCTCAGGTGCCGCATGCCCTCCTTCAGGCCGACGGCGTAGCCGATCGACGTCGACGCGTGCCCGGCGCCCATGATGTCGTGCTCTGACTCCCCGCGCGAGCAGAACGGCGCGATCCCGCCGTACTGGCGGATCGTCTCCAGGCGATCGCGCCGGCCGGTGAGAATCTTGTGCGGATAGGCCTGGTGACCGACGTCCCACAGGATCTTGTCCTTCGGCGACTCCAGGACCGAGTGCAGCGCAACCGCAAGCTCGCACGTGCCGAGGTTGGCGCCGAAGTGCCCGCCGATCTCACCGACCGTGTCGATGATGTGCGTGCGCACCTCCTGCGCGAGCGTCGCGAGCTCCTGATCGGAAAGTCCTTTCAGGTCCTGCGGCCCGTCGATCGAGTCGAGCAGGCGGGCCGGCTCGGCGTCCGCGACAGCTCGCCTGCCCGGTCCGGCGCCGTCCTTTGGAACTGGCTTTCGGCTCACGTGCGCCTCACGATGTTCGCGTGTAGATGAAGTCGGTTATCTGCTGGAGCTCGTCGGTGTCCGATCGCCCGGATGTCGCCTCTGACGCGCCGACGGCGACCGGCGAGAGCCTTGCCGCCTCGGCCAGTGACTGCAGCGCCATCTCGTGCGAATCGGCGGCGAGCTCCCGCGCCCGCTCGATCCCGAACTCGCTCACATACGTGCGCTTGCCGTGGCGCTCGTCGCTTCCTCGCGGCTTTCCCAGGGCATCGTCCGTGCCTGTTACGTCGAGTATGTCGTCGACGATCTGAAACAACACGCCCAACTCTGTGGCAAAGCGACGGAAGGGATACATCGCGGGTCCGTCCGCGACGCCTCCCAACAGTAGTACGCATAGCACCGAAGCGCCGATCAGCCGTCCAGTCTTCAGCTCGTGCAGGCGGCGCAGCCCGGCCGGCCCGGCCGGCGTGTCCGAGCTCACGTCCGCGTACTGCCCCCCGACCATCCCATTGACGCCCGTCGCAGCCGCAAGCTCGGCCGCCGCCAGCAGCAGGCGCTCGGGGTCTGAGCGCTGGTGGGTGAGCAGGTGCGCGAACGCCTCCGCATAAAGCCCGTCACCCGCCAGGATCGCCACGTCCTCGCCGAACTTCACGTGACACGTCGGCTGCCCGCGGCGCAGCTCGTCGTCGTCCATCGCCGGCAGGTCGTCGTGGATCAGCGAGTAGGTGTGGATCAGCTCGAGTGCGGCCGCCAGGGGCATCACCTCGCGCGGCTGCAGTCCCACCGCACGCGCCGTGGCCAGCGCCAGCACCGGGCGGATGCGCTTGCCGCCGGCCAGCAGCGAGTAGCGCATCGCTTCCTCCAAGCCCGCGGTCAGGGCCTCCTCGGAGAAGCGCAGCTGCTGCAGGTAGCTTTCGACGTCCTGGCGAAGGTTCTCCGGATAGGTGGCGCTCACGAGCAGTCGCAGGAGCCCTAGAGCAGCGAATCCTGGCCGGGCGGCGGCGCCGACGCCTCGGCGCGGCTGAGCTGTTCGAGCTCGGAGGCCGCCTGCGTGGCAAGCGTCGCGCAGTCTTCGACCATCGTCGCCGCCGCGTCCTGGGACAGCTCGCCCGAGCGCAGCTGCTCAGACGCCCGCTCCAGGCGCGCGATCACGTCGTCGAGGTGCTCGGTGCTCGTCATTGGATGCCCGCATTCTCGCGCACGTCGCGGAGGACTGCTCCCAGCACGCCGTTGACGAATCCGGGCGCCTGCGAGCCGCAGAACGTCTTGGCGCTCTCCACTGCCTCCTCGATCGCGCCCTCCGGCGGAATCGGCTCGTCGGCCGGCACCGCGTCGGCGTGCAGCATCTCGATCAGCGCCACCCGCATGATGCTGCGCTCCAACGGCTGGATCCGGCCCACCGCCCAGCCGTCTGAGTGGCGGTCGATCACCGCGTCGAGCTCGTCCGCGCGGTCTGCGGCCGCGTGCGCCAGCGCGCGCACGAGCAGCGAGTCGCCCGGCGACAGCGTCTCGGCCAGCGGACGGCCGGTG
>DATHJQ010000202.1:0-4142 GCA_035286505.1 Solirubrobacteraceae bacterium
ACCGGCCCGTGTGCGACGCACGGTGTCCAGTCGGGCTAACGTGAGGGCGTGCCTGCGATCCCCACGCTGATCGAGTTCCCGGCGGACGATCCGGAGCGGGCGCGCAGCTTCTGGAGCGGCCTGCTCGGCTCGACACTGGCGCCGCGAACTGCAGCGCAGGGCGAAGGCTGGCAGAGCGATCGCCCAGCGGACGACGCGACGGCGAGCGTCGGCGTGCACGCGCGCGGCCGCGGCCCCGGCGACTCCTTCTCGCTGCCGTACTTCGAGGTCGAGGACATGCAGGGCGCGCTGGCGCAGGTGCCGTCGCTGGGCGGCAGCGTTGTTCACCCGGGCGAGCGTTGGTCGATCTGCAAGGACTCCGAGGGCAACCCGTTCGGTTTGGCGCTGAGCGCAAAGGCGCTCAGCTGACGTAAATACCATCGCGCACGCTCCTCACAAAACAACAACACATCAAGCCGGCATGTCATTGCGGTCGACCGCGTGAGGTCCCAGCTATGCGACCCCCGAAGCCCTACGGCGTAAGTCGCACGGGCAGCGTCTTGAGCTGGTTGAGGAAGAGCGATTCGACGTGGCTGGGATGGTCGATGAGCTGCATGTCGGGGAAGCGCTTGAGCGTCTCCTCGATGAGGATCTTGAGCTCCAGTCGCGCCAGCGCGGTGCCGAGGCAGAAGTGCCGGCCGCCGGCGCCGAAGGCCTGGTGCTCCTCGGTGCGGCGCAGCTCGAAGCGGTCGGGGTCCTGAAAGCGCGTCTCGTCGCGGTTGGAGGAGGCGTACCACATGACGACCTTGTCGCCGGCCTTGATCTTCTGGCCGTGCAGCTCGGTGTCGCAGGTGGCGGTGCGGCGGAAGTGCGCGAAGGCGGGGAACATGCGCAGCGACTCCTCGACGGCGTCGGGCACGAGCGTGGGGTCGTCGAGCAGCAGCTGCAGCTGCTGGCGATCTTCCATGAGCGCGAGCATGCCGCTGCAGTAGGTGGCCTTGGTGCTGTCGTTGCCGGCGGCCATGAGCAGGAAGAAGCCCATGACGATCTCGTGGTCCTCCAGGCCCTGCCCGTCGAGCTCGGCGTGCACGAGCACGGATGTCAAATCGTCGGTGGGGTTCTCGCGGCGCTCGGCGATCAGCTTCTGGCAGCGCTCGAAGATCTCGGGTATGTCTTTGTTGACGGCGCCTTCGAAGCCGTCGGGATTGAGGTCGGGGTCGCCGGCGCCGAGGGTGGAGTTCATGAGTTTGGCCCAGATCAGGTCTTCCTCTTCGGAGATGCCCATGAAGCTGCCGATGACGCGCGATACGACGGGCTGGGCGACGTCGGCGACGAGGTCGCAGGTCTCCTGTCCCTGCAGTCCGTCGAGCACCCTTACGGCGATAGCGCGGATGGCGTCCTCGTGGTCGGCGATGCGCTTGGGCGTGAAGCCGCGCTGGAACAGCGCCTTCAGCCGGTCGTGCTTGGGCGGGTCCATGCCGATGAACATGGCGCGCGCGAGCTCGATCGGAAAACCGGCCGCGGCGACGACGACGCCGCCCAGTTCAGAGGAGTAGGTCTGCCAGTCGCGGCTGACCGTGTGGACGTCCTCGGCGGTGGTTACCGACCAGAAGCCGGCCTCGTCGGGCAGTTCTTCGAAGCTGTCGGTCCAATGGATCGGGCACTTGCTGCGCATCTCCCTGAAGGCGTCGAGCGGCGGCCCCTCGAGCCACAGCTCGCGCCTGGTCAGTTCCAAGCTCTCGATATCGCGCCCTACGGTTGCCACGGAGACCTCCAAGTTCGCCGACCTGACTGCCGCGTCGATCATACTGGCTGCGCAGCCAGTTTTATTTTCATGGCACGTCGCCGGCGTCATGCAGCGCTAGAAGCGCTGGAGCACGCGGCCGATGGCGGCGGTGCCGAACTCGACGGCCTCTGCTGGCAGCCGCTCGTCCTCGGCGTGGATGAGCTGCATGAACGGCAGCTCGGCCGGCAGCTGCATCGGCAGGAAGCCGTATGTCTGGATGCCCAGCCGCGAGAAGAAGCGCCCGTCGGTGACGCCCGGCAGCAGCATGGGGACGGCTTTGGCGGACGGGTCGAGCTCGCGCAGCGCGCCGGCGAGCGTGTCGAACATCGCGAGGTCGGGCTCGCCGGCGACGGCATCGTGCTGGACGACCTCGAGCTCCATCTCCACGCTCGTCAGCTCGCGCAGCTCGGCGAACAGCTCGTCGGGGCCGAAGCCGGGCAGCAGACGCGCGTCCAGCGACAGCTCGATCGCATCGGGGATCACGTTGACCTTGTCGCCGCCGCCGACGATGGTGGCGCTGACGGAGTTGTGCAGCAGCGGGTCGAAGACGCGCCCGCGCTCGCCGAAGGCGTCGAGCAGGCGATCGGTCAGCGCGGGCACGAGCAGGCCTCTGAGCGCCACGGCGAGCGTCGCGGGCACGTCGGCGGCGATCGCCTGCACCATCGAGCGTGCGACGGGCGTCACGTGCACGGGCAGGCGGCGCCGGTCGAGCGCGTGCAGCACGCGACCGAGCTTGCCCATGGCGCCGCCGCGAATCGGCATGGAGCCGTGGCCGGCCGGCCCGCGCAGCGTGGCGCGCGTCCAGCAGAGCTGCTTCTCGGCGACCATGATCGGGTAGAACCGCCGCCCGGCGACGTCCATGGTGAAGCCGCCGAACTCGCCGATGCAGTAGCGCACGCCGTCGAACAGCTCGGGGTGCTCGCGCACGAGGAAGTCGGCGCCGAGCGGGCTGCCGGCCTCCTCGTCGGCGAGCAGGCAGAGGATCACGTCGCCGGGCGGCTGCGGGCCGCCGGCCTTGGCGCGCATGAACGCGGCGAGCATCATCGCCACGCCGCCCTTCATGTCCAGCGCGCCGCGCCCCCACACGTAGCCGTCGGCGAGCTCGCCGGCGAACGGCTCGTGCCGCCACTGCCCGCGCGCGGCCACGACGTCGACGTGCCCCTGCAGCAGCAGCGGCGCGCTCTCGCCGCGTCCGCCGATGCGCGCGATCAGGTTGGGGCGCTCGGCCTCCTGCGCGAACACGCGCACCTCGCAGCCCAGCTCCTGCAGCAGCCCCTTGATCCACTCGATGCAGTCGCGCTCGTTGCCGGGCGGATTGCTCGTGTCGAAGCGCAGCAGCCGCTGCAGCAGCTCGACAGGGCGATCCTGAAGCGCATCTGAGGACACCGACAGAGTCTCGCCGATTCCGCCCCACCGCGCGCGTATTCGCTTACCATCACGGCATGGAACCGGTCGTCGTCACCGCCAACGAGGAGGCGATCGAAGCGTGGGACGGTCCGCTGTATGAGCGCTTCGTGCGCTTTCGCCACCTGCTGGCGGACGGACTGGGCGTGCACGGCGACGAAGCTCTGCGAGCGGTCGCTCCGGCGCAGGGCGAGCGTGCGCTGGACATCGGCTGCGGCTTCGGCGACACGGCGCAGCAGCTGGCCGAGCTGGTCGGGCCAGACGGCAGCGTGCTAGGTGTAGATGCGGCTCCGCGCTTCATCGAGACCGCCCGCGAGGAGGCCGCGCGGGCAGGCGTGCGAAATGCTCGCTTCGAGGTCGTCGACGTAGAGGCGCACTCCTTCGACGAGCAGTTCGACCTCGCCTTCTCGCGGATGGGGACGATGTTCTTCGCCAACCCGGTCGCCGCGCTGCGCAACGTGCGCAAGGCGCTCGTGCCCGGTGGGCGCCTGGCGATGGCCGTGTGGCGCTCGAAGGTCGAGAACGACTGCTTCTACCGCGGCCAGCTGGTCACCGAGCGGTTCGTGACAAAGCCCGAGCAGTACGACGAGCCGACCTGCGGTCCGGGCCCGTTCTCGATGGGCAACGCCGACACGACGAGCGGCATTCTCGTGAGCGCGGGCTTCGAGCGCATCTCGCTGCTGCGCTGCGACAAGCCGATCCTGATCGGCGTCGGTCTCGACGAGGCGGTGGAGTTCGTGATGAGCATCGGGCCGGCCGGCGAGATCCTGCGGCTGGCCGGTGAGCAGGCCGAGCATCTGCACGAGCCCGTCGCCGCTGCGCTGCGCGACGACATGGCCGAGTGGGTCGCGCCGGACGGCAGGGTGATGGCCCCGGCCTCGACCTGGATCGTCACCGCGCAGGCCCCCACGGCGCCGTAGGGGGCGCAGGTCGATTCTCGGCACGCTGCTCACGGGGATCGCCGTGGTGCTGG
>DATHJQ010000203.1:0-8834 GCA_035286505.1 Solirubrobacteraceae bacterium
CTGGAACTGGAAAAGGGCACGTCGTCGGAGACGATCAAGGCCGGCCAGGAGATCCCCGCCAGCCAGACCACCGAACCGGTCGACATCGACCAGCTGTTCAACATGTTCGATGAAAAAACGCGGACAGCGATCCAGCAGAACACGAACAACTTCGGCGACGGCCTGGCCGGGCGGGGCCTGGAAATCAACGACGCGATTGCCACGCTCAAGCCGCTGGTCACGAACGCCATTCCCGTCCTGCACAACCTCGCCTCGCCGCAGACCGACCTGCGCGGGTTCTTCAAAGGCCTCGACCGTGCGGCCGAACAGGCGGCGCCGGTGGCCAACCAGCAGGCCGCCTTCTACAGCGAGCAGGACACCTTCTTCAAGGCGTTCGCGAGCGTCGCAAAATCGCTGGAAGAAGCGACCGAGGGCGGCCCGGCGGCGCTGGAACAGGCGATCTTCTCACTGCCCTACGAGGCGCCGTTCACCGAAAAGAGCACACAGTTCATGGCGCTGCTGCGTCCAAGCGCCAAGGATCTGACGACGGTCGCCAAGCCGCTCGGCGACGCGATCGCGGCGGGCGCGGTCAACTTCAAGGCGGCGACGGTCCTGAACACGCGGTTGGCCGAGTCCTCACAAGCGCTGCAGAAGTTCACGGAAAACCCAATCGTCACGGCGGGGCTGGAAGACTTCACGCAGACACTGCAGTACGGCAACCCGGTGCTCGCGGGTCTCGCCCCCGAGCAGGCCTACTGCAACTACCTGACGCTGACCTTCCGCAACGTCGCGAGCCTGCAGTCGGAGAACATCGGCGTCGGTGCGCTCGCGCGGGCGGGCCTCGTGCTCTCGCCCAGCGGTCCCAACAACGAGGGCTTCCCCTCCTCGGCGCCGGCCAACGGCCCGTCGATCGAAAAAGCTTTCGTCGGCTCCAGCACGATCGTCGACAACAACCACGTGCACGCCAACCCGTACCCGAACGTCGCCGGCCCCGGACAGCCGCGCGTGTGCGAAGCCGCCAACGAGACCTACGAAAAAGGCAAGGCGGTGCTCGGCAACCTGCCCGCCGCCAGCGTCGCGAAGAACCGCGAACTCACAACGCGCGAACAGGACCTGTTCGGGCAGAAGTACTCAGCCGAACAGCTCAAGAACCTGGGCATCTCGACGGCCAAGCCGAAGACGACCTCGAAGACCTCGAGGGGGAAGAGGAAATGAGGCTTCCACGGTGGCGCCGCCACGACGACATCCCGGTCGTCGAGCTCAACCGCACCAACCCGATCCGCTTCGCGATCCTGTTCCTGCTGATCGTGATTGTCGCCGTGTACTTCGGCTTCACCAAGCACCTCCCGTTCAAACACGGCTTCCGGCTCAACGCGCAGTTCGCCAGCGCAGTCAACATCAAACCCAAGTCCCCGGTGCGCATCGCGGGCGTCAACGTGGGCAAGGTGACCCACATCAAGCGCCAGGGCTCCACCGGCCTGGTCAGCATGGAAATCGAACCGCGCGGGCTGCCGCTGCACGCCGACGCGACGGTCAAGATCCGTCCGCGCATCTTCCTCGAAGGCAACTGGTTCGTGGAACTGCAGCCGGGCAGTCCATCGACCAAGACGCTGGCCTCCGGCGCCACGCTGCCCAGCACGCAGTCCTCGGACCCCGTGCAGCTGGACCAGGTGCTCGACGCGCTGAACACCGACACGCGCCGCAACCTGCAGGACTTCCTGATCGGCTACGGCGACGGCCTGACGCGCAAGCCGTCCAAGGCCGACGACGCCGAACAGGACCCGGAGGTGCGTGGCGTCAGCGCGGCGCAGGCGCTGAACAAAGCCTACGCGCGCGCGCCGGCGGCCGAGCGCGGCGGGGCCGTGATCAATCAGGCGCTCGCAGGGACCGAACCGCACGACCTCTCCAAGCTCGTGCTGAGCATCGGCAAAGTGACCTCCGCGCTGAACGTCCACGAGCAGCAGCTCGGCGAACTGATCGGCAACTTCAACATCTTCTTCCGCTCGTTCGCCAACCAGTCGTCGGGCTTGCGTGCGGCGGTTGCGGTGCTGCCGAGCTCGCTGCGCAACATCAACAACGGGCTGCGCGAACTGGACCTGGCGTTCCCGGCGACGAAGACGTTCGCCACGGACATCCTGCCGGGTGTGAAAAACACCCCGCGGACGGTCGCAGCGACGTTGCCCTGGATCGCGCAGGTCCAAGCATCGCTGGCGCCCAACGAGCTCGGTGGGGTGGCCAAGGGCCTGGTCGCGGCGACGCCGCAGCTCGCCCAGCTGACAAACGAACAGACGCCGTTCTACAAGCAGACCGAACTCTTCAACAAGTGCCTGACCAACGTCCTGTATCCGGCGGGCAACACCAAGCTGCAGGACGGCGTGGCGACGAGCGGCGTGGAGGACTACAAGGAGTTCTGGTACGGGCTGACCGGGCTTGCCGGCATCGGCCAGAGCTTCGACGGCAACGGCACGATGACTCACTTCCTGCTCGGCAGCGGCGGCCCGACGGTGCGCTCGCAGCAGACCTCGGTGCAGGGCACGAGCATCAAAGGCCTGAAGCTGCTCGCGCACGCCTCGCTGCAGCCGCAGGGCACGCACCCGGCCTTCCCCGCCAAAGAGCCCGAATACAAGCCCCTCGTGCCCTGCTACAAGCAGGCGGTCCCCGACTTCAACGGCCCGTTGTCTCAGGGCCCCGCCGACGGGAACGGATGATGGCGCCGACCGAGCACACGCACAAACACGAGGGCGGGCTGACCGTCCGCGACCAGATCGAGCGCTACCGCACGGCGTTCATCTCGGTTGTCGTGATGGTCGTGATCGCGGCGGCGGTCGGCGGCTACATCCTCGCGCACGAGAACCTCAAGCTTCCCGGCTGGGTGCCCGTGTTCGGGCGCGACTACTACACGCTGAAGGCCGATATTCAGACGGCGCAGGCGGTCACGCCGGGACAGGGGCAGGCCGTGACGATCGCCGGCGCGAAGATCGGCGAAGTCGCGAGCGTCGACCTGCACCGCGGCGTCGCCACCGTGACGATGAAAATCACGCCGAAATATGCGCGCATCTACCGCAACGCGACGATGCTGCTGCGCCCGAAGACGCAGCTGCAGGACATCACCGTGGAGGTCGACCCCGGTACTGCGTCCGCCGGAAAGCTGCCGAGCGGCGCGACGCTGCCCCTGTCGCAGACCGCTCCCAACGTCAACTTCGACGAATTCCTCTCCTCGCTGGACGCCGAAACGCGCGCCTACCTGCAGGAGCTGCTGGCCGGCGCGGGCGGGGCGTTCAAGAACAACGGCAAGGCCTTCGCCGCGACGCTCAAGCGCTTTGACCCGACCGCACGCGAGATACAGAAGATCTCCTCGCAGCTGGAACAGCGCCACGCCAACACCGCGCGCGCGATCCACAACTTCAGGCTGCTGACAGAAGCGTTGGGCGGCAAGGACAAGGAGCTCGCGCAGCTCGTCGACGCCTCCAACGCCGTCTTCCAAACCTTCGCCAAAGAGGACAAGGCCGTCGAACAGACGGTCGCGCTGCTGCCCGGCGCCCTGCGCAAGACGAAGACCGGCCTCGGCAAGCTGGCGACGGCCGCTCACGTGCTCGGCCCGACGCTGCGCAAACTGCAGCCATTCGCCCGCGCGCTGGGGCCGGCCAATGACGCCACACGCAAGCTGGCAATCGAAACGACGCCGATCATCAAGAACGAGATCCGCCCCTTCGCACGGGAAATCCTGCCGACGGTCAACCTGATCGCGCCCGACACCAAGGAGATCTCGGAATCGTTCCCCAAGCTCGCCACGACCTTCTCTGTGTTCAACGAATTCTTCAACGAGCTCGCCAACAACCCCGGCAAGAGCCAGGGCGGCTTCCTGTTCTTCCTCGACTGGGCAAACCACAACCTCAACAGCGTGCTCAGCTCGGCCGACGCGCATGGGATCCTCGGGCGCACGCTTGTCTACTTCAACTGCGAAGTCGCCCCGCTGCTCAAAGGCGTAGCCGAAGTCAACCCCAACGTGAACCTGCTCGTCGGCCTGCTCAACCCGCCGACGAAGGCCGACTGCCAGAGCGCGGGCATCATCAAAGGCGCGGCGAGCGCGGTGCACAAGGTCACGCCGCCGAAGGCGCCGGGCGCCGGCGTGCTCTCGGGCCTGGCCCCCGCCTTCGACAGGGCCGCGAGCAGGCCCAGCGCCGCCGGCAAGGCGAAGACCGCGTCGCGAGGGGGTGATCGCTAGATGCAGAAGCGCGCGCCGACCCTCGGCAACATGATCGTGATCGTGCTGTTCGTGCTCAGCTGCTTTGGGCTGCTGCTGTTCCTATGGGAGTCCTTCGGCGGCCCGCTGCCGCTGAAGCCCAAGGGCTATCGCATGGTCGTCGCCTTTCCCAAGTCGCTGGCGCTCGCCGAACAGTCCGAAGTGCGCATCAGCGGCGTGAACATAGGGCGCGTGGTCGCGCTCAACCTCGGCGACGGCGGGCGCACGCGCGCGGAACTGGAAATCAACGAGAAATACGCGCCGATCCGCGCGAACATGCATGCGATCCTGCGCCAGAAGACGCTGTTGGGCGAGACCTATGTGCAGCTGATCCCCCAGGGCGGGGGGCACTCCGGGCCCTTCGTACCCGACAACGGCCAGCTCGCCGACGCCCAGGTCGAACCGTCGGTGACGCTCGACGGCATCCTCTCCGCGTTCGACGCAAAGACGCGACGCTCCTTCCAGATCTGGCAGGAATCGCTTGCCGAAGGCATCAACGGGCGCGGCGAACAGATCAACGCCGGCTTCGCCACGCTGGACCCCTTCGTGCAGCACGGCAACACGCTCGTCGGCCTGCTCGCCTCGCAGGAAGGCGCCGTGCGCGCGCTCGTGAAGAACACGGGGGTCGTGTTCAACGCGCTCGCCAGCCGCGATCGTCAGCTGGAAGGGCTGATCGTCAACGGCGAGCACACGTTCCATGCCCTGTCCGAAGGAAGCCAGGCCTTCGCCGCAGCCTTCCGCGTGCTGCCGAAGTTCGAGAAGAGCTCGCGCGTGGCGCTCAAAGAACTCGATCGCTTCGCCACGGACGCCAGCCCGTTCCTCGACGAATTCCGCCCCGTCGAGCGCAAGCTCGCCAAGGTCCTCAACGCGGCCAAGCCGTTTGCGCCCCAGTTCGACAGCTTCCTGACCTCGCTGGGCCCGCTGACCACCGCGGCCAAGAAGGGCCTGCCGGACGTCGGCAAGACGCTCGACTTCACCACCACACAGCTCGAAGCCATCCGGCCGGTGCTGCACAACCTCGATCCGTTCCTGCAGAACCTCGGCGAATACGTGCCCGAGCTGCAGGCGTTCTTCGCCAACTTCACCGCGGCGACGCAGGCGCATGGCAACAACACGAACACGCCAGGCGGCCCCCAGCAGCACTACCTGCGCTCGATGCAGGTGCTCAGCCCCGAGAGCCTGGCCGTCTACCCCCAGCGCATCGGCACGGACCGTTCCAACCCGTACTTCAAGCCGGGCGCCTTCCGCGCGCTCGGCAACGGTGGCCTGCAGGTGTTCAGCAACAGCAACTGCTCCAACCCCGTCCCATCGGTCAGCGGGCCGTCCAACGCGACGATCTCGCAGAGCCTGATCGAAGAGATCATCCAATTCAAGGTCGCCAACGCGCCGGAAACGCCGAACTCGATCGCCGCCCCGGGTTGCAACCAGCAGAGCCCGTTCACGTTCAACGGACAGACCAGCCAGTTCCCGCACGTTGTCTACGGTGGTAAATGATGAGTGACGAGCACGACTACCAGTGGCACACGAGCGGCCTGGACCTCACGGGCGACCCGACGCAGGGCGACTGGTCGATCCGCTGCACCGACGTGCACAAGCGCCTGGGCGGCGTGTCGGTGCTCAACGGGCTCACCGTGGCGATCCCCGACGACACGATCACCGTAGTGCTCGGTCCCTCCGGGACGGGCAAGAGCGTACTGATCAAGCACCTCATCGGGCTGATGTTCCCCGACTCCGGCGAGGTCGTCGTGCACGGGGAATCGGTGCCCAAGCTGACGATGCCCAAGCTGCTGGCGCTGCGCCAGCGGATCGGCGTGCTGTTCCAGGACGGCGCGCTGTTCGGGTCGATGTCGGTGTTCGACAACGTCGCCTTTCCGCTGCGCCAGCACACCGACGCCAGCGAGGCGCAGATCGCCAAGGTCGTCACCGAGCGGCTCACCGACGTCGGCCTGGCCGACGCGATGGACGACGCCCCCTCGCAGCTCTCCGGCGGCATGCGCAAGCGCGCCGGTTTCGCGCGGGCGCTCGTGATGGAACCGGACGTGGTGATCTTCGACGAGCCCGACTCGGGCCTTGACCCGGTGCGCACGGCGCTGCTGTGCGAACTGATCCAGGAGATGCACTCGATCCACCGCGGCACGTACATAGTCGTCACGCACAACATCGCCTCAGCGCGGCAGATCGGCGAATACATCGCCGTGCTGTGGAAGGGGCGCATCGTCGAAGCCGGCGACGCCGAGCGGATGTTCTCCTCGGACAACGCCTTCGTGCGCCAGTTCCTCAGCGGCTCCGCCGAGGGCCCGCTGACGATGGACTGACGCGCCCGGAGTCTGTCCTCGGCATATGCGAACATATGTTCGCATGGTCGTTTGCATCCACCTCCCCCGCTTCGATCTGGTGCTCGCCGCTGGAGGGGCGCAGGCGCTCGTCGGGCGGGCGCTGGCGATAGCGCCTGCCAGCGGCTGTGAACAGCGCCTGGGAGAAGTCTCCGGTGCCGCCGAGGCGCATGGCGTGCGCAGGGGGATGGTGCTCGGCGAGGCGCTTGCGCGCTGCCCCGACCTGGAGCTCGTGCCCGCCGACCCGGTGGGAACGGACGAGGCCTGGGAGTCGCTGCTGGGAACGCTTGAGTCGATCGGCGCTGCCGTCGAGCCGGCGCGCCCCGGCCTCGCTTACTTCGAGACGGGCCCTCTGCGCTCGCTGCATGGTTCCGACGCCGCCGTGCTCGCCGCTGCGCAGCGCGCCGTCTGGCCGTCGGGAGGCGCTGTGGGTGGGAGGGCTCCGGGCCCGGCGAGCCGGTCTGCCGACCGATCTCTGATCGGCGGCGGCGATCGCCACGCGCGCATGGGGGCGGGCCCCACGCGCTTCTGCTCGCTGGCGGCGGCCCTGGCGGTGCGTTCGCGCCGGGCGCTCGTGCTCGACGGCTCCGACGCGTTGCGCTGGCTGGCCGGGCGCCCGATCGAGCTGCTCGGCTACCTCGCGCAGACCGAGGAGCTGATTGAACCGCTCGAGCGCTTGGGCGTGCGTACGCTGGGCGAGCTGGCGCGCCTGGGGCGCGACGAGCTCGCCGACCGCTTCGGCGCTGCGGGAGTGCTCGCGCATCGCCTGGCGTGTGGCGAAGACACCCCGCTGCGCCCGCGCTTGGAGCGGGAGCGCATGCAGGAGACGATGGACGTCGGCGACGCCAGCTCCGGCCTGGCGATCGAGCGAGTGCTCGGCGTGCTGGTGGACCGCCTGCTCGCTCGACGCGACCGCCGCGGGCGCACGCTGCGCGCGGTGACGCTCTCCGCGCGGCTGCTGTCGGGAGGCGGCTGGCGCGAGCGTGTGGTCTTTCGCCAGCCGCTGTCCGATCGCGACCGCATCTCCCTGGCGCTGTCGCTGCGCTTGCTGCTGCTCCCCGCGCCGGCTGCATCGCTGGGGCTGGCCGTCGAGCGCTTCGGACCTCCTGCGGGCGAGCAGCGGGCATTGCTGGACGAGGGCCACGCCGCACGCGCCGCACGCCTGCGCGAGGCCGTCGCCCAGGTGCGCACGGTGGCCGGGGAGGATGCGGCGATGCGGGTCGTCTGCGTGGACCCGGACTCGCGCGTGCCCGAGCGCCGGGTCGTGCTGACGCCGCTGCCGGGCTGATGTCCGCCGCCGCGAAGGTCGTGTCTGGAGCCCCCGTGACGCGGGCCCGGCTCAACCTTCCACGCGCGGCACGCGTGCGTGTGGGGGAGGGAGGCGTTCCGCTGCAGGTGGACGGGCGGACGATCGAGCTGGTGCGGGAGTCCTGGCTGGTGGAGGATCGCTGGTGGACGGCGCGGCCGCTGCGACGCCGCTACTGGGAGGTGGTGACGACGAACGGGCGCAACCTGGTCGTCTTTCACGACGTGGGCGCCGGGCGTGCGGGCGGTTGGTTCGCACAGAGGGCCTGAGACGGCTTGCGAGGACGCGGAGAGCTGAGATGACGCCCACGCCGCCGTATGTGGAGCTGCACTGCCATTCGGCCTACTCTTTCCTGGACGGGGTCTCGCTGCCTGACGAGCTGGCGCACAGAGCGCGCGAGCTCGGCCATCGCGCGCTGGCGCTGACCGATCACAACTCGGTCAGCGGCTCGATGGAGCTGGCGCAGGCCGCCGCCGACCACGGCCTGCTTGCGATCCACGGCGCGGAGATCGACCTGACCAGGGCTTCCAGCCGCGGTGCCCCGGCGTCCAGCCTCGGTGCCCCGGCGTCCGGCGGTGCCCGCGGGCGTCACATCACGCTGCTCGTGCGTGACGAGCGCGGCTGGCGAAACCTCTGCCGGATCGTCACGCTGGCACACGCGCGCACCCGCGACGGGTCCGGTCGCCGTGTGCTGGGCGAGCCCTCGGTCGATCTTCAGGCGGTGCTCGACCACGCCGAAGGCCTCGTCTGCCTGACCGGCTGCGCCGGGCGCTCGGCGATCGGCGAGGGCGTCGCAGACGAGCCGACGGCGCGGCGGCTGCTCGACGCGTTCGGCACGGAGGGCCTGCGCGTGGAGCTGCAGCGTCCCTACGCCCGCCACGATCGTGCGCGCAATCGCGCGTTCGCCGCGTTCGCCCGGCGACTGGGGGTGGCGTGTGTGGCGACCGGCAACGTGCACGCGCACGCGCGCCGT
>DATHJQ010000204.1:0-2290 GCA_035286505.1 Solirubrobacteraceae bacterium
GCGCTCACCGCCGGAGAGGTCGCGCGGGTGGCGCGCGGCCAGGGAGGTGAGGCCCGCCACGGAGAGCGCCTGGCCTGAGACCTCCTGCTCGACGCGCTCGTGCACGAAGTAGTCGCCGGGGTTCTGCAGCAGCAGCGCCACCCGCCCGGCGCGCTCGATTCGCCCGCGCGTCGGCTCAAGCAGCGCCGCGGCGTGGCGCAGCAGCGTCGACTTGCCCGCGCCGTTTCGACCCATCAGGGCGACGCTCTCGCCCGGCGCCACGCTCAGCGTGACGCCGCGCAGGATCGCCGGACCGTCGCGCAGCTCGTGCCACACCCCGCGCAGCGCCAGCGCCGAGAGGCTGTCGCTTCGGCGAGCGCTCTTGAGACGAGCCACGACGCCGGGTCGCGCGGGCCCGGAGGCGTGCGCGTCGCCGCGAGCGGGCGAGCCGTCCGCGTCCTCACCCGGGAGCAGCGCGAGCGAGCGCAGCGTCGCGCGGGCCTGCTTGACGCCGACGGGCGCCGGATGCAGGCCGCTCAGCGCGAACAGCTTGGCCGCGGGAGTCTGCAGGGCCGGCGCGCGCTCGCTGGCCCACTGCATGAACGCGGCGGGCTCGTCGTCGCAGGCGACGCGGCCGCGCTCGAGCGCGATCACGCGATCGGCGCCCGTGAGGCAGCGCTCGAGCCGATGCTCGGCGAGCACTACGGTCATCTCCCACTCCTGGTTGAGCCTGCGCAGCAGGCCGATCAGCTCGTCGCCCACGACCGGATCGAGCTGCGACGTCGGCTCGTCGAGCAGCACTACGCGCGGCCGTCCGGCCAGCGCCGCGCCGAGCGCCACGCGCTGCTTCTCTCCGCCCGAGAGCTCGTGCGTGGCGCGGTCCAGCAGCGCGTCGACGCCTAGCGCCAGCGCCACCTCCTCGACCCCGCGTGCGACCGCCGTGGCGCTCTCGCCGCGGCTTTCCAGCGCCAGCGACAGCTCCGCGCGCACGGAGCTGGTCACGAGCTGCGTCTCGGGGTCCTGGAACAGCGCGCCGACGACCGCGCCGAGTCGCGCCGGCCCGTGCTCGCGTGTGTCCAGCCCGGCGAGGCGCACGCGACCGGCGAAACGCCCGCCGTGGAAGTGCGGCGCCAGGCCGCACGCGGCGCGCAGCAGCGATGACTTGCCGCTGCCCGACAGCCCCGCCAGCAGGCAGAACTCGCCCGGCGCGATCTGCAGGTTGACGTCGCTGAGCGCCGGGCGCTCCACGCCGGGGTAGCGGTAGCTGACGCGTTCAAACGACAGCACGGCGTCGCTCATGGGTCGATCCCCCGGCGGTCGCAGAAGGGCAGCAGCGTGGCCGCGATCAGCGCGACCGAGAGCGCCAGCGTGCCGGCGGCCGCCGGCATCTCGATACGCGGATAGCAGCTGAACGCGGCGACGCCCGTCAGGCGGCCGACGATCGCCAGCGCGAGAACCGCCGCGGCCGAGGCGGCGAAGGCGATGTCGTGGCGCGACAGCGACCGCCGGGGGCCGCCCCGGCCACGGCCCCGGCCCGCGCCGCGCGGCGCGGCGAAGCCGCGCACCTCGAGCGTCGCCGCGACGTCCATGGCGCGGTCCAGCGAGCCGCCGACGACGGCGCTGAGCAGCGCGACGCGCCCGCGCGCGCCGCCGGGGGCGCCGCCAGGCCGCGTGCGCTGGGCCTCGGCCAGGCGCTGGGAGTCCACCGAGAGCACCGGGATCATGCGCGTGGCCAGCGTGGCCGTGAGCGCCGAGCGAAACGAAAGGCGCCGGAACATCCGCAGCATCTCGTCGGGGTCGACGGCCAGCCCGGCCAGCGCGGTGATCAGGATCAGCAGCGTGACCTTCAGCGCGATCACGCCGCCGTAGGCGACCGCCTCGACCGTCAGGTCGCCCTGCCCGAAGGGCCCCAGGTCTCCCAGTCGCGCGAACACGGTCAGGCCCTGACGGCTGACGAGCACGTTGACCAGCACGATCGGCAGGGCTACGATCGTCGCCGTGCGCAGCGAGCGCGCCAGGCGCGGGCCGACGCCCGCGCCCCAGCCGCAGCAGAGCACCGCGCCGAGCAGCGCCAGCAGGCAGATCGGGTGGTAGAGGATCAGCGCCGCCGCCGTCAGCGACAGCGCCCACGCCGCGCCGACGCTCGCGCGCGTCGCGTGCAGCGGGCTGGCGATCCTGCGGTAGAACAGCAGCGTTCCGATCATCGCCTCAGGACCCCGGCCGCGGCAGCGCCAGCGGCCCTCCCGCGCCGACCGCTACGGCGAAGCGGTTCCTCAGCGTGGCGGCGTCGAATGCGCCGGCGGCGCGCGCC
>DATHJQ010000205.1:0-4863 GCA_035286505.1 Solirubrobacteraceae bacterium
AGCGTTTCCGGCAAGTCGCCCAAAGCGGCGACGCACAAGGGCAAGCGCCAGGTCGCGACGCCCGGCGCCTCGTCGCGCAGCGAAGTCGTGGCGCTCTCGTTGAAGGCGTCCGCGCCCGTGTACGTGTGCTTGATCGGCGACCACGGGCGCCGGGCGATCCCGGGCAGAGAACTGCAGGCCGGAGAATCCACCTCGACCTACCACGCGCGGCGTTTCAAGATCACGCTCGGCAACAGCTCGGTGACGATGTTCGTCGACGGTCACGCCCGCCCGGTCGCCTCCTCCAGTCAGGCGATCGGCTACTCGATCACCAAGGCCTCTGGACGCACGCGCCTGCACAGCGGCGAACTGCCGACCTGCACGTGAGCGCGCGCGCAGGCATCGTCATCACCGGAACCGAGGTGCTCACCGGGCGCGTCAGCGACCGCAACGGGCCGTGGCTGTCGGACCGCCTGCGCGAGCTGGGCGTCGATCTGGCGCACGTCTCGATCGTCGGCGATCGTCCGCAGGACATGCTCGCGGCGCTTGGCTTCATGGCCGAGCAGCGGCTGGACGTCGTGCTGACCAGCGGCGGCCTGGGCCCGACGGCCGACGATCTCACCGCCGAGGTCGTCGGCGAGTTTCAAGGCCGCGAGATGGTGCTGGACGAGGCGCTGGAGCGACGGATCGGCGAGATCGTGCGCCCGTTGATGACGCGCTGGCCGAACCTCGACGTCGCCGCGATCGAGCAGGGCACGCGCAAGCAGGCGACGATCCCCGCCGGCGCAGCCGTGCTCGAACCGGTCGGCACCGCGCCGGGGCTGGTAGTCGGGCCCACCGGGGAGGGCGCCGGGCCGACCGTCGTCGTGCTGCCGGGGCCGCCTCGTGAGCTTCAGCCGATGTTCGCGCAGGCCGTCGCATCCGGCGCGCTGCGCGAGGCGCTGCGCGATGCGACGACGTATCGCCAACGGATGCTGCGCCTCTTCGGCATACCCGAGTCGGAGATCGCCGAGACGCTGCGCGTGGCCGAGCGCGATGGCGTCGAGCTCGACCGCCTGGAGGTGACGACCTGTCTCAAACGCGGCGAGATCGAGGTCGTCACGCGCTATGAGCCCGACGCCGAGGACGTCTATGACGCATTTGCGCAGATCGTCGCCGAGCGCCATGCGGACACGCTCTTCTCCCGGGACGGCAGCTCGATCGACGAGCAGGTCGCCGCCATGCTGAAGGGGCGCACGATCGCCACCGCCGAGTCCTGCACGGGCGGCCTGCTGGCTGCGCGCCTGACCGACCGGGCGGGCTCGTCGGCTTACCTCAGGGGCGCGATCGTCGCCTACAGCGACGACGTCAAGGTCTCGCAGGCGGGCGTGTCGGGGGAGCTGATCGAGCGCCACGGCGCCGTGTCCGCCGAGGTCGCACAAGCCCTCGCAGAGGGGGTTCGGGAGCGCCTGGTGACGGATCTCGGCGTCGGCGTCACCGGGATCGCCGGTCCGGACGGAGGCAGCGAGGACAAGCCCGTCGGCTTGGTGTGGTTGACCGTGGCCGGGCCCGGCGAGCCTGTCATGACGCGCTCGGTAAACCTCCCTGGCGCCCGCGCCGACGTGCGCGATCGCGCCACGACGGTCGCCATGCACATGATCCGCCGAGCGCTGCTGGGCTCATGACGCCGTCCGTCGGCCTCGCGCCCGGCGGACGTCGCTAGCACCGCGCGTCGATGTCTCGAGCGCCGACAGCTCGGTTGTTCGTGGCGATCGACCCGCCCGCGCCGATCCGCCACGAGCTGGCTGCCTGGGCGCGCCTCGCCGTCGCGGGACTTCGCGGCGACGAGCGGCCGAACGGCGCCCGCACGGTGCGCCTGCTGGAGCCCGAGACGATGCACCTGACTCTGTGCTTTCTCGGCAGCCGCCCAGTCGCGGAGCTGGCGGGCGTCGTCGCGGCCGTCGAGGGGCTGACGGCGTCCGGCGGCGAGCTGGCGCTCGGCGCGCCGCTGTGGCTGCCGCCGCGGCGTCCGCGCACGCTCGCGTTGACGGTCCACGACCGCAGCGGCGAGCTTGCACGACTGCACGAGGCGGTCGCGCAGGCCGTGTCGAGCGCGATCGCCTGGCAGCCCGAGCGCCGGCGCTTCAGAGCGCACGTGACCGTCGCGCGACTCGGTCGCGAGCGCTCGCGCGGGCGGCAATCGAGCCCGACCGAACGCGCCCTGCCGCCCACGCCACAGCTGTCCTTCACCGCGCGAGAGGTTGTCCTGTACCGCTCCTGGCTGGCGCCCGGCGGGGCGAGCTACGAGGCGCTGACCGCGAGGTCGCTGGATGCTTCTTCAAAGCTTTCGTCCGGTGAGGAGGGGTCGGGCCCGGAGCCCGCAGCGCCGTAGGCCACGCACGAGAGCGCCGAGCCAGCGGAGGCGACCGCTTGCGACCCTTCTTCGCAGGCGGGCTGTGAGCCGTCTTCGCAGGCGTAGCCGCCGGCGACGGCCGTCGGCGCGCTGCCGTCTTCACAGCTCGCTTCGCTCCCTTGCACTTCGCCGCCCCGGGTCGTCGGGCAGACGGGCGTCGAGCCGCCGCGCGCCGGTGCTGGTTCGGCGCCGTTGGCGCAGACCGGTTCCGAGCCGTCCGCGCACGAGAAGCCTTCGTCTGCGAGCACTGGGGTGCTGCCGTCGCTGCAGCTGGCGGGCAGCTGCTCGGCCGCCGTCGGCGACCGTCCGGCCGCCCTGCGCTTGGACCGCTTGTGCTTCCTTGTCACGCTCTTGGCTTGGTGGTTCTTCGACCTGGCGTGCGCTCGGCGCCGGCGCTGCGCGCAGGCGCGCGGCTGCGCCGTGGCGCGCGCAGCTCGCGAGGCGCAGCGCGCGGGGGAGACGCGAGCCGAGCCGGACGCGGCGCCCGCGCACAGGCAGGCCAGAGCTGCGGCCAGCAGAAGCACGGACAGCAGCACGCCGGCGCGCCCGGCCCAATGCCCTGTCCTCGAGTTGCGCTGCGCGCTTGAACTGCCGGTCACGATCTCTCCGATTGCTCTGGAATGGCGATGCACTCTCATCGTCGGCGCCCGGCCAGCCGGTGAGCGTGCGCGGCGGCGATGGACGAACGACCGGACGGCGGGACGCGCGGCAGGCCCGTGGAGCCTGGGCATATGGGCGGCCATACGAACAACTGTTCCGTCCGAAGCGGCCTCTAACTTGCTCAATCCATCTCGAACTGAGGAGTAAGACCATGCCCGTGACCGAAGAGGAGAAGGCAGCCAAGGCGCGCGACGCCGCCCTTCAGGGCGCGCTAACGCAGATCGAGCGCGAGTTCGGCAAGGGCACGGTCATGCGCATGGGCGACGAGGGCGCGCAGGTGCGCTGCGAGGCGATCCCCACGGGCGCGCTGTCGCTCGACCTCGCGTTGGGCATCGGCGGCGTGCCACGCGGGCGCATCGTGGAGGTGTTCGGCCCGGAGTCCTCGGGCAAGACGACGATGATCTACCACGTGCTCGCCGAGGCGCAGAAACTGGGCGGGGTGTGCGCGTTCATCGACGCCGAGCACGCGATGGACCCGCTCTACGCCAAGGAGATCGGCGTCGACATCGACGAGCTGCTGGTCTCCCAGCCCGACTACGGCGAGCAGGCGCTGGAGATCGCCGACATGCTCGTGCGCTCGGGCGCCGTAGACGTGGTGGCGATCGACTCGGTCGCAGCGCTGACGCCGCGCGTCGAGCTCGAGGGCCAGATGGGCGACCAGACCGTCGGCGCGCAGGCGCGGATGATGTCCCAGGCGATGCGCAAGCTCGCCGGCAACCTGAACCGCACGCAGACGCTGTGCATCCTGACCAACCAGATCCGCGAAAAGGTCGGCGTGATGTTCGGCTCGCCGGAGACCCAGCCGGGCGGTCGTGCGCTGAAGTTCTACGCCTCCCAGCGCTTGGACATCCGCCGTATCGAGACGCTCAAGGACGGCACCGAGGCGGTGGGCAACCGCGTGCGCGTGAAGGTCGTCAAGAACAAGGTCGCGGCGCCCTTCCGCCAGGCGGAGTTCGACATCGAGTACGGCAAGGGCATCTCGACATCGGGCTGCCTGATCGACCTCGGCCTGGAGCACAGCATCGTCTCCAAGTCCGGCTCGTTCTTCTCCTACGGCAACGACCGCCTGGGCCAGGGACGCGGCAACGCCAAGGCCCACCTCGACTCCAACCCGGAGATGGCGAAGGAGATCGAAGACAAGATCTACGCGGCGCTCGGCCTGGGCAAGGACCTCGTCACGCCAATTGACCGCGACACGACCGGTTCGTCGGCGAAGGACGCCCCGGCCCCGATCGCCAGCGAACCGGCGGTGGCGGCGGTCGCATAACGCGCAGGGCTAACCTGTGGCGCGTGAAGCGCTACCACGTGACGACGTTCGGCTGCCAGATGAACGAGCACGACTCGGAGCGGATGAAGGGCATGCTCGAGTCGCTCGGCTACTCGGAGGCGCCGCAGCGGAGCGAGGCCGACCTGATCCTGTTCAACACGTGCTCGATCCGCGATTCGGCGGACAGCCGCTTCATCGCGCACCTGGGCGAAGCGAAAAGGCTCAAGGGCGAACATCCAGACCGCGTCATCGGCGTGGGCGGCTGCTGGGCGCAGTCGGTCAAGGAGGAGGTGTTCGAGCGCTTCCCGTTCGTGGACGTGGCCTTCGGCCCGGGCCAGGTGCACAAGCTCGCGGAGTTCCTCACGAGCGACTCGCTGACGGCGCAGGGCTATTTCGAGTTCGAGGGCTTCACGGGACACCTGCCGGCGCGTCGGGCGCGACCTTTTCAGGGTTGGATGCAGATCAGCGTGGGCTGCAACTGCGCGTGCTCCTACTGCATCGTGCCGTCGACGCGCGGACGCGAGGTCAGCCGCCAGATGCACGAGCTGGTCGCCGAGGCGCAGGC
>DATHJQ010000206.1:0-2070 GCA_035286505.1 Solirubrobacteraceae bacterium
GACCAGCCCGAGCCGCCGCGCGACGCCGCAGCGCAGACAGTCCAGCCCGGGCCGCCGCGCGACGCTGCACCGCAGGCCATCCCGCCCGCGCGGTACAACGCGCTCGCCGTCTGGGCGTCGCAGATCGAGGCGCCGTCGGCCTCCGAGTCGCCTGACGCTGGAGCGCACGAGCCTGACGAGGGCGTGTTCGGCGAGGAGGACGCGCCGGCCGATATCTCGGCGCAGATCACAGCGGCCGAGGAGGTCGCCGCCGAGGAGGTCACGGCCGTCCTGACGGGCGTGCTCGACCGGCTGGGCGCGGCGCATCACCGGCCGTTCTCGCGCGCCTGAGCGCGAGCGCCGGGCGTCTGCCGCGCGCGGCGCGCGGATAACATGCTGCGCCCGATGCCAAGCAGCTCACACGATCGACAGGCCGACGCCGCCCTGCTGGCGGCATCGCGCAGCGGACACCGCAAGGAGCCACGCAAGAAGGCGCCGGAGACCTACGAGGAGAAGCTTGCGCAGTTGCACGAGCTGCGCGAAGCGGCGCTGCACTCGGCGCCGGAGGCCGAGGAGAAGCAGCACGCGCGCGGCAAGTACACGGCGCGCGAGCGCGTGGAGAAGCTGCTCGACCCGGGCTCCTTCCAGGAGCTCGACACGTTCGTGCGCCACCGCACCTACGACTTCGACATGCAGAAGAACCGGCCGTGGGGCGACGCCGTGGTGACGGGGCACGGCACGATCGACGGGCGTACGGTGTGTGTGTTCAGCCAGGACTTCACGGTGTTCGGCGGCTCGCTGGGCGAGGTGATGGGCGAGAAGATGGTCAAGCTGATGGACCTGGCGGCGAAGATCGGCTGCCCGGTGATCGGCATCAACGACTCCGGCGGCGCGCGCATCCAGGAGGGCGTCGTCTCGCTCGGCGCATACGGCGACGTCTTCGTGCGCAACGTCAAGTGCTCGGGTGTGATCCCGCAGATCAGCCTGATCATGGGGCCTTGCGCGGGCGGCGCGGTGTACTCGCCGGCGATCACCGACTTCATCTTCATGGTCAAGGAGACCTCGCACATGTTCATCACGGGACCCGACGTGATCAAGACTGTCACCGGCGAGGAGGTCGGCTTCGAGGAGCTCGGCGGCGCGATGTCGCACAACACGAAGTCCGGCGTCGCTCACTTCGCCTCAGAGGACGAGGACGCGTGCCTGGAGGACTGCCGCTACCTGATCAGCTTCCTGCCGCAGAACAACCTGCAGACGGCGCCGCGCGTGCAGCCGACGGACGACCCGCAGCGGATGGACCCGGCGCTCGACGACGTCGTGCCGGACAACCCGAACAAGCCGTACGACATGCGTGACGTGGTCAAGCTGATCGTCGACGACGAGGAGTTCTTCGAGGTGCACGAACACCACGCCAAGAACATCATCTGCGGCTTCTCGCGCCTGGACGGCTTCGCAATCGGCATCGTCGGCAACCAGCCGGCGCAGCTCGCGGGCGTGCTGGACATCGACGCCTCGGCCAAGGCCGCGCGCTTCGTGCGCACGTGCGACGCCTTCAACATCCCGATCCTCACGTTCGTCGACGTTCCCGGATTCCTGCCCGGCACCAGCCAGGAGTGGGGCGGCATCATCCGCCATGGCGCCAAGCTGCTGTACGCGTTCACCGAGGCGAGCGTGCCGAAGTTGACGGTGATCACGCGCAAGGCTTACGGCGGCGCTTATGACGTGATGGCCTCCAAGCACATGCTCGCCGACTTCAACTTCGCCTGGCCGACCTCCGAGGTCGCCGTGATGGGCCCCGAGGGCGCCGTGAACATCATCTACCGCCGCGACATCGCCGGCAGCCCGACGCCGCAGGAGCGCCGGGGCAAGCTGATGCAGGACTACAAGGCGCGCTTCGCCAATCCCTACACGGCGGCCGAGCGCGGCTACATCGACGACGTGATCGTGCCGCACGAGACGCGCCCGAAGCTGATCGTCGCGCTGCACACGCTGCAGAGCAAGCGCGAACCGGGTCCCAAGCGCAAGCACGGCAACATCCCGCTGTAGCGCCGCCCGGCCCGAGCGTTCCCCCTACTTGTGTTTGCCGCGCTC
>DATHJQ010000207.1:0-12009 GCA_035286505.1 Solirubrobacteraceae bacterium
GTCGTCCTTCGCGAGGGTACGAGCGAGCGTCTGCGCGATCGCGTGGGGTCTGGCCGGCTCGACCTGGCGGTTGTCACGGCCACGTCCGAGTCGTCCGACGCGGTCGCGCTCGACGCATTGCTGGACGACCCCCTGCTCGTCGCCATGCCGCGTGCGCACCGCCTGGCAGGGTCTACGAGGATCGCTCCCGACGAGCTGCGCGAGGAGCTCTGGATCACCGGCAGCTCCGATCCGAGCTCGACGTTGCTCGGCGCCTGGACTACAGGGAGCTGGACGCCGCACGTTGCCTTCGAGGTGCGCGACTGGACAGCGAAGATCGGCCTTGTTGCAGGCGGCCTTGGGATCACGGTCGTCCCCGGCCTGTCGGCACGCTCGCTGCCCACGAACGTGGTCGTGTCAGCGATCGACCACCCAGCAGCCATGCGCACGGTCGTCGTTGCCAGGCGCGCCGGCGTTGACGAGCCACACGTCGCGGCCGTAATAGAAGCGCTGCGAAATGCGGCGTCGCAGGTGATCGGCGCTCCGAGAAGAGCGGTGGGTGGTCGAGCGGCGCGTGTCCCTGCCTGACCGGCCGCCGCCGTACGTGAGAGCACGCAGCACTCGGCCGGCTGGGCCAAGCACCCGACAGCCGGCCCATCGTCTCTCAGCTCTCGCTCACGACCCCTGGCCGCAAGATCTCGGGGTCGTGGCCCGGGATCACCACCGCGCCGGCGTCGCGCATCGCGCGCAAGCGGTCGGCTGAACGTCCCTGCTGCTCGTGATCGTCGGCGAAGATCGGGAAGCGGTGGTCGTCCAGGCCAGACGCGAAGTGGCTGACATCGGCGCCGATCACGACGTCGCCGACGCGCACGGACTGGTGCCCGGGTGTGTGGCCGGGCGTGAGCAGGAGCTCGATGCTGCCGTCGCCGAGCAGGTCGCAGTCGCCGTCGACCAGCGTCAGCTCCCGGCCGTCGTCGGCGTAGTCGCTGGGCAGGAACACGTTGCGCTGCACGGCCTCGTCGTCGTGGCCGGCCTGCCACTCGGCGCGCTGGATGACCAACGGGACCGACGGGGGGATCAGGCCCAGGCCACCCACGTGGTCCCAGTGCAGGTGCGTGAGCACGACTTTCGTCAGGGTGCTCACATCCAACTGCTCGGCGACGCTCTGCTGCTGCTCGAGCGCGAACACGGCGAAGACGTCCGGCCGGTCGTAGTGTGCGGCCGGATCGGCGATCGCCGCCGGGTTCAGGCCGGTGTCGATGAGGATCCGCTCGCTTGCCGTCTCGATCAGATAGGCGGGAACGGGATAGCGAACCGCCCTGTCCATCCCCTCGCCCGCGCGGAAGATGCCGCCCGGCGCGGTGAACCATCCGACGATCAGTCTTTCTACCTTCACGGAACCCTCTCGTAGGCTGTGGTCGGAAAATCGGGCAGGAGCTGCCGCCCGGAAGTCTCGTCGATCGGCCGCCGGCCCGTTGCCGGGCCCACGCGACAAACGAGCGGCGGGCGACCCGAGCGGGCCGCCCGCCGCTCAGCTCACGAGTTCGCCGTCTCGCTCACTGGATCGGGACGGATGACGACGGTGTCGGCCACGTCGAGGATCTCGTCGGCCGGCATGCCCACGCGCTGGGCGTGCTTGCGGATCGCCTCGGGGCCGCTCGCCTGGTAGATGCAGACGCTGCCAAGCGTGCCGTCCGAATCGTCGATCACGTAGCTGCGAATCCAGCGGATGTCCTGCGCGAACTCGTTGTCGGCGACCTCTTTCGATCGCGCCGCCGCCTGCTCGAGCTCCCCCGGCGACGACCAGGCCGCTTTGCGGCGGATCACGTATGTATTCATTCGATCGTTCCTTTCGTTGCGGTCGGACTGCTGATTCATGCTTGGAGCATGCCCGGTGCGCGCGGCGCGCTGTGTGACAGTCTGCACTCCTCCGCGATCGCCGTTCGCTCGGTCGCCGCGGCTGCGACGAGCCCTTCGGACGATCCGCGCGTCGATGCGGCGGTCAGTCCGACGAATCGCGGGCGCTCCTGTAGCGCTCGTAGATCACGCGCGAGCCGAACGTTCGGGTCTCGAGCAGGTCTAGCCGATCGTCTTCGGTGACCGGCGGCAGGAACGGCGTACCGCCACCGACGACGACCGGATTACGAAACATACGCAGCTCGTCGACGAGGCCCAGCTCGATCGCCTGCGCAGCCAATCCGGCGCCACCGATCTCGACGTGCTTGTCAGTTGCGCTGAGCACAGTGGCCACCTCCTCGGCCACCGACGCCTCAGCGAGCCGAGCATTGCCCTGGACGCTGTTGAGCGTGCGGCTGAAGACGACCTTCGGAAGGGCGCACCAGACGTCGGCGAACGCGGCGTGGAGCTCGGTGTCGCGCAGCGACGGATCGGTCTCCCACACGAGCATCGTCTCGTAGAGCCTGCGGCCGCACAGATGGCAGCCAAGCTCGCGCACCCGCGCCAAATGAAAGCGAAACAGCTCCTCGTCAGGGGCAGACCACGCGAAGCCGCCCTCGCGGTCGGCGATGAAGCCGTCCACCGAAACGCTCGTCGAGTAGATCAGTGACATCGTGGCAGAAGTCCAGACTACGCCGCGGGGCGTTCGCGCGAAGATCGCTCGGCGTGCTCGCGCGCGACGTGCTCCTGCATCATGGGCTCCAGCGAGGCGTGTGCGAACAGTCCCGGGATCACCGGAGCGAGAAAGTTGACCAGGCGATAGGCGACCACGGACAGCAGCGCCTGGGGAGCGTGCACGTGCACGGCTATCAGCGAGATCGTCAGCAGCGCCTCGGTGACACCGGCGCCGCCGAGCGGCAGCGAGCGGCGGCTGGCGGCGTAGCCGGTGGCATACGCGACGACCAGCGCCGGCACGGACAGCACGACGCCGAAGCAGCGCAGCGCGAAGGCCAGGCAGGCGATCTCAGCCGCCCAGTAGACGCCCATGCCGAGCAGCGCCAGCGGATGCTCGAACGGTCGCAGCACGACCCGCCGCATGATCTGCGCGCCGCCCAGCAGCTCACCGATCAGGCGGCGAAAGCGTCCGTGCGCGCGCTGGAAGTGGCGCAGGATGCGCGGCTGCGTCGCCCACCAGGCAAGCGCGAAGCCCGGAGGCACGGCGAACGCCCACGGCAGCGTCAGCGCCAGCGACGCGCGATGCGCGTCGAACAGCAGGATCACCGCGCAGACGCACGCGGCCGGCGCTAGCAGCAGGTACTCGACGACGCCCAGAGCGAGCACCTGACGACGCGCTTCGCGGCGGCTGCGATGCACGGCGCTGAGGGCATGGCGGTCGAAGGAGAAGCCGCCGAGCGCCACGAACGGGCCGAAGCCTGCGACGACCAGGCGGATCGTCAGCAGCAGCGACAGCCGCGGCTGGCCCGTGGCGAGCACCGTAGCGCGGTAGGCCAGCACGTAGCCGACGTAGGAGATCAGCTCGAAGCCCAGCGCGGCGAGCAGCCAAACGGGCTGCATCTGCTCCAATGTGCGCCACAGCGCGCGCGGGCTGTCCGAGGCGGCGATCGCCACGACGGTACCGCCGGCGATCAGCGCCGACAGGAGCAGAGCGATGCGCGGGCGCCGTGTGAGAGCTTTCATCTGCACGCGCGACGGTATCGCGCGGACTACACGATGAGTTTCGCTCGGCCCAGCCGTCTGATCAGCAACGACAGAGAAAGGGGTAGGACATGGGACGGATCGTCGCAACGGAGTTCGTTTCGCTCGACGGCGTCATGGAGGCGCCCGGCGGGGGAGAGGACTACGAGCACCAGGGCTGGACGTTTGCGATCGAGCGCGGGGCCGAGGGCGACAAGTTCAAGCTCGACGAGACGCTGGCCACCGAGGCGCTGCTGCTGGGTCGCACGACCTACGAAGGCTTCGCCAAGGCGTGGCCGTCGATGGAGGGCGACTTTGCCGACAAGTTCAACGGTATGCCCAAGTACGTCGTCTCCTCGACGCTGCAGGATCCGGCGTGGAACAACACCACCGTGCTGGTCGGCGACGTCGCCGAGGACGTGGCCAAGCTGAAGGAGACGCTCGAAGGCGAGGTGGTCGTCCACGGCAGCGCCCAGCTGGTGCAATCGCTGATCGAGCATGACCTGCTCGACGAGCTGCGCCTGATGGTCTTCCCGGTCGTGCTCGGCAGCGGCAAGCGCCTGTTCGGCTCCGCGAGCGACAAGAAGCCGCTGCGGCTGAAGAGCTCGAAAACGGTGGGCGACGGCGTGGCCGTCTTGATCTACGAGGTGACGCGCTAGCGGCGAGGCGCCGGTGCGCTGTCATGCTCACGGCATGAGCGGCGTGATCGTGGCCCTGTTCGCCGCGTCACGGCTGGTGCGCGTCGAGTGGCGGGCGCCGGGCGAGCCGAGGGACTGAGTCGCGTCAGGCGGCGGGCGTCGGCACGGGCGACTCGACGCCCTCGCTGCGAGCCGCCACCGAGTGCGAGCGGCTGTCGCGCGAGGAGATCAGAACGAGCGTCAGCGCGGCGCCGAGCAGCGCGAAGCCGGCGCCGACGAGGAAGGCGCGCTCGAAGCCCTTGGTGAGCGCGATCGCCACGTTGTGCTGACCGGCGTGCATGACGTCCTGCGTGCGGCTGTTGGCGATCGTCGCGAGGATCGCCAGGCCGAGCGCGCCGCCGACCTGCTGTGCGGTGTTGACCAGTCCCGATGCGAGCCCCGCCTCGTGCGGGCGCGTGCCGGTCACCGCCGCGATCGTCACGGGCACGAACGACAGGCCGAGGCCGATCGCCGCCAGCAGCGACGGTCCGAGCACGTTGGCGGCGAACGTTCCGCCCGTGCCCGGAACGCGCGAGAACCAGAGCAGGCCGGCGGCGACGAACAGCATGCCCGTGACGAGGATCGGCTTGAAGCCGAAGCGCGTGACGCCGACCGACGCGGCGCCGGCGGAGAGGATGATCGCGACCGCCAGCGGCAGGTAGGAGAGGCCCGCCCTCAGCGCCGAGTAGTGCAGCACCTGCTGCATGTACAGCGAGATGAAGAAGAACATCGAGAACAGCGACATGCCGATCAACAGCGCCACCGTGTCGGCGCCGCGCAGAGTGCGCAGGCGGAAGATCGAGAACGGCATCAGCGGCGCGCGCGAGCGCAGCTCGATCACCAGGAACACCGCCAGCAGCACGAGCGCGCCGGCGATCAGCAGCAGCGTTTCGGTCGAGCTCCAGCCGGCGTTGACGGTATTGACGAGCGCGTACACGAGCAGCGCCAGCCCGGCCGTGACGGCGACGGCGCCGGGAATGTCGAAGTTGCGCGTCTCGGCCTCGGCTCGGCTCTCCTGCAGCACGCGCGGCGAGAGCAGCGCGCAGATCACGCCGATCGGCACGTTCACGAACAGCACCCAGCGCCAGGACAGGCCGCTCGTGAGCACGCCGCCCAGCAGCACGCCCGCCGCGCCCCCGGCGCCCGCGACCGAGCCCCACACGCCGAGCGCGCGGTTGCGCTCGGCGCCTTCGGCGAACGTCGTCGTGATGATCGACAGCGCCGCGGGCGAGACGATCGCCGCGCCCATCCCCTGCACGGCGCGCGCTGCGACCAGCCAAGGCTCGGACTGGGCCAGGCCGCCGAGCAGCGACGCCAGCGAGAAGACGACGAGCCCGAGCATGAACATGCGCCGGCGGCCCATCAGGTCGGCGAGGCGCCCGCCGAGCAGCAGAAAGCCGCCGAACGTCAGCGTGTATGCGTTGACCACCCACGTCAGGTCGTCCTGGGAGAACTTCAGCGCGCGACCGATCGACGGCAGCGCGACGTTGACGATCGAGGCGTCGATCACGACGACGAACTGCGTCATCGCGAGCAGCGCCAGGGCGAGGTTCTTTGCGCGGGGGGTCATCTCGATCATGCGGTTCTCTCCATCGTCGGCTCGATGATAGGAAGCGTCGTCCTTAAGACGAACCGGCACCCGCAAAATGGACAGTTCGCGGCGTGCGGCGCGGCGCGGTCAGCCGCCGGAGGCCTCGTAGCGGGCCTGCTCCTCGGCGGTGCGCTCGGCCCACGGAATGCTCTGCAGGCGTGCGTCTGCAATCGGCTGGCCACTGTCCACCGACAGCCCGTAGGTGCCTTCGGCCAGGCGTGCTTGCGCGCGCTCGACTGCCTCAAGCTGCTCGCGCAGGGAGGCGGCCAGCCCCGCGTCGATCTCCGCGTCCAGCAGCTCGGGCGCGCTGTCGCCGGCGTCGGCCGGGTCGCTGTTCGGGTCGGTCTCCGGCGCGGCCAGCTCGGCGAGCGCGCGCTCGATGCGCCGGTGCTCGTTGGTCAGCAGCTCGCCTGCCTTGGCGGGATCCATCGTGCGCACAGTATGAACGCGGGCGCCGTACCATCGCGGCGCGGTCAGACGGCGCTTGAGCGGACCGCCTCGGCCACGGCGCGCGGATCGTCGAAGAACGGCACGTGTCCGGCGCCGAGCGATAGGTGGCGCGCACGTGGCAGCAGCTTGCGCGCGCGGGGCGCCTGCGTGCGATACGCCAGCAGCCGGTCCTGCACGCCCCAGGCGATCGTCACCGGGACTGAGTCGTCCAGCTCGTGTCCTGCGGCGAACGTGTAGTGGTCGAAGGCGTCGAGCGCCGGGCCGAGCGCGGGGGAGGCCCAGGCGTTGCGGAGGATCCGCGGCGGCTCATCCGGCGGCATCCGCGATGGGCTGCCGAACGTCTGCCAGAACAGCGCCGTGCGCCCGGCCTTCGTGCCTGCCACCTGCAGCAGCGTGGGCCGCAGCGCCGGCGGAAAGCGCGCGAGCGACTGCAGCGAGAGCTGGCAGAAGCGCCGTTCCGGCGGCGTCCAGAACCCGGCCGGCGAGATCGCACTGACCGACGCCACGGCGCCGCGGCGCGCCAGCTCGAGCCCGATCGCCCCGCCCATCGAGTTGCCCGAGACGTGCGGGCGCTCCAGCCCGAGCTCCGCGAAGAAGGCCGCGAAGCGCTCAGCGTAGGCCGGGACGGTCGGCTCGATCCCGGCGGCCAGCGGCGGCGAGCCGCCGAAACCGGGAGAGTCGCAGGCGATCACGTCGAAGTCGGCGCTCAGCAGGCCGATCACCGGACGGAAGATCTGCCAGCTCAGGCCGACGCCGTGCAGCAGCACCAGCGGCGGTCCGGAGCCCTCGCGGTGGTAGTTGATCGAACGCGGCTGTGCATGCGCCGCGCTCGGCTGGCCCCCTGCTGTCGCCGTTGCGTTCACGTCTGGACGGGCTGCATCGCCGCGGGCGCCGCCACGCGTCCGCGAATCAAATCTGCCCCGCGCTCGGCGACCATGATCGTCGGCGCGTTCGTGTTGCCGCCGGGGATCAGCGGCATGATCGACGCGTCGATCACGCGCAGGCCGTCGAGGCCGTGTACGCGCAGCTGCGAGTCGACCACCGCATCTGGATGGCTGTCGCTCATCCGCGCCGTGCCCACGGGGTGATAGATCAGCATCAGCCTGCGGCGCAGGTCGGCTTCGAGCTCTGCGCGATCGGCGATCGCCGGGCCCGGCTTGAGCTCGGCGATCGTCGTCTGCGCCAGCGGCGGCTGCGCGGCGATCTCGCGCGCAAGCGCCATCCCGGCGAGCAGCGACTCCACGTCGTCGGTCTCGGAGAGGCTGTTGGTGATGATGCGCGGCTTGGCCGTAGGATCGGCCGATCTCAGCCACACCTGCCCGCGCGCTTTGGGCGAGACGAGCACCGGTGCGATCACCATGCAGTGGCCGTCGTATTCCTCGGCGCCGTGGTCTTCGTAGTAGGCGGCGCCCATGTGGAACTGGATGTCAGCCGCCGGCAGCCCGCCGCGCGAGCGCACGAACGCGACCACCTCGGCGACCGTCGAGGAGAGCTTGCCCGAGCGGCGCAGCAGCCACTCGGCGAGCTCCTTGGGCTTGTCCGCGCCGTACAGCGTGCGCTGGTCGGTGACCTCCCAGATCACCGTCACGAATGGGTGGTCCTGCAGGTTGCGCCCGACTCCCGGGAGGTCGTGGCGGACCTGCACGCCGGCCGCCCGCAGCCCGTCTGCGGGGCCGATTCCCGACAGCAGCAACAGCTGCGGCGAGTTGATCGCGCCCGCCGAGAGGACCACCTCGCGCTCGGCGCGCACCAGCTCCTCGCCGCGACGGCCCTTGCGCAGGCGCACGCCGAGGACGCGATCACCCTGCAGCTCGAGGCCGAGTACCATCGCCCCGGTGCGCACCTCGAGGTTGGGCCGCTTGCGCGCCGGGCGCAGGAAGGCGTCGGCAGCGCTGAGGCGCTGCCCGCCCCGCTGCGTCACCTGGAACATCGAGGCGCCGTCCTGCTCGGGGCCGTTGTAGTCGGCGATGCGCGGGATGCCGGCCGCCGCGCTGGCTTCGAGCAGCCGGCGGTCCATCGGTCGCGGCGAGCGCTGCTCGGAGACTCGCAGCGGTCCGCCGGCGCCGTGGAACTCAGACGCGCCGCGCACGTTGTCCTCGGACCTCAGGAAGTACGGCAGCACCTCGCGATAGCCCCACCCCGGCGCTCCCTGGGCCTCCCAGGAGTCGTAGTCCCACGGGCGCCCGCGCACGTACAGCATCGCGTTCATCGAGCTCGACCCGCCGAGGCTCTTGCCCCGCGGTATGTACAGCGAGCGCCCGTCGACGTGCGGCTCGGGCTCGGTCGCGTAGTCCCAGTCGAGCTTGGTGTGGAACTGGTCGGCGAAGGCCGCCGGGATCTTGATCTTCGGCGAGCGGGCGCGCCCGCCCGCCTCCAGCAGCAGCACGCGCACGTCCGGGTCCTCCGACAGCCGGCCCGCCAGCACGCACCCGGCCGAGCCGGCGCCCACGATCACGTAGTCGTACATCTCCGCTCCCTCCTCGCTCTGCGCTCAGGCCGTCATCGGCGAGGCCGCCGCCGCACGGGCGGCCGCCGCCGCCGCCTCGCCCGCCGCGGTCGCCTCGCCCGCCGCCGTCGCGAACTCGTACTCGCCGGGGTCGAACGCCTGCGTGCGCTGCAGGTACTCGCGCATGTAGCCCGGCCAGTTGGCCACGATGCGCCCGCTCTCATCGCGATACCAGGAATCGCACTGCGTCCAGGCCGTCCCGGCGAAACGCGCCTGCAGCTCGCGGTCGCTCGCCCGCTCGACCTCGCGGCGCACCTCGACGGCGTCGGCGCCGCGCGCGAGCATCTGCTGCAGCGCCTGGCGCAGGTAGCCCGCCTGGGCCTCCAGGTAGAAGATGATCGAGCCGCCCGAGGTGTTCGTGTTGGGCCCGTACATGACGAACATGTTGGGAAAGCCCGGCACGGTCATGCCGAGGTGTGCGTGCGCCCCCTGCGCCCACTCCTCGCTCAGCTCCTTGCCGCCGGCGCCGGCGATCCGCATCGGGAACATGAAGTCGTTGGTCTTGAAGCCGGTGCCCCAGACGATGCAATCGAGCTCGTGCAGCGCGCCGTCGGCCGTGACGAGCCCGCCCGGCTCTACGCGCACGATCGGCTCGGTCACGACCTGCACGTTCGGTCGCCCAAGCGCCGGCAGGAACTGCGAGCTGAAGAGGATGCGCTTGCAGCCGAAGGTGTAGTCTGGCCAGACCTTGCGGCGCAGCTCGGGGTCTTTCAGCTGCCGGCGCATGAACGCCGCCGAGCGCACGCCGAGCATGCGTCCGAGCGTGCGCGGGTGGCGGATCGACGCGGTCAGCGCCTCGCAATACTCGTACATGAAGTTGCGCCGGAACGCCTGCACGCCCGGAACGTGTTCGATCGCCGCACGCACCAGGCGCGGGTAGCGGCGGTTGCGCCGCGGCAGAAACCAGTTGCCGGTGCGCTGGAAGACCGTCAGCCGCTCGGCCCGCTCGGCGATCTCCGGTAGGAACTGCACGGCGCTCGCGCCCGTGCCGACGACCGCCAAGCGCTTGCCGGCGAGCGGGTAGTCGTGATCCCACTGCGCCGAGTGGAAGCTGTGGCCGGCGAAGCTCTCGATCCCCTCGATCGCCGGGCGCGAAGGCTGGTGCAGTTGGCCCGTGGCGAGGACCAGCGCGTCGGCTGCGAAGCGCTCGCCCTCGGCCGTGTCGAGCTGCCACTGCGCGCGCTGCTCGTCCCACGCGCAGGCGCTGACCGTGCGGCCGAAGCGGATCAGGCGCTCGACGTCATATGAGCGCGCCACGTCGCGCAGGTAGTCGTGGATCTCCTGCTGCGGGGAGCAGAGCCGTGACCAGTCGCGCCGCTGCGCAAAGGAGAACGAGTAGAGATGGCTGGGCACGTCGCAGGCGGCGCCGGGATAGCTGTTGTAGAACCACGTGCCGCCCAGGTCCGGCGCGCGCTCGAGGATCGTCACCTCCTGAAAGCCGTGGCGGCGCAGCTCGATCGCCGCGCCGACGCCGCCGAAGCCGGCGCCGACGATCAGCACCGAGGGCTTGCGCCGCGGGGCCGCGAGCGGGGTGGGCGCCGTGTCGAGCGCCGCCATCGCCTAGGCCCGCCCCGCCGCGCGCGCCTGCGCCAGTCCGCGTCTGGCCATGAAGCCGTTGGCGAGCAGCAGCAGCGTCTTGTTGGCCGGCGCGCGAAAGCCGCCGGCGGTGTGTGGCGCGTAGACGCCGTCCTGCAGCCAGCCGGTGTGCTGGCGCGTCTCAAGGCCGATCAGCTGCGCCTCGTAGCGGTGCGCGAGCAGGCCCGCGCGCCGCCCGCCCGGCGGCAGCGGGCCGGAGAGCTCGATGCCCTCGGCGCGCGCCGCGCCGACCGTGACCGGAAACACGAGCGGGAAGCCGTCTGCGGCGAGAAAGCCGGCGAGCACGTGCGGCAGGCGCGCCAGCCGCGCTCGCTCGCGCGCCACGTCGACGCGCGGGCCGGTGCCCTTGCGCGGCGGCTCCTGCGCGGGCGGGTGCGCATCGGGCGGGCGCGAGCCGGCGACGCTCGGCGGCGCCTGGCAGGTCGGGTCCTGCCAGCTCAGCACGCGCTCGACCTGCACCGTCACGAGCACGCGGTCTTCGTAGTAGGCCTTCAGCCAGCGTCGCCAGAACGGCCCGGTGCGGGGCTTGCCCATGAAGCGTTCCGAGGCCGGGCGCACGCGCTCTTCGAGCACGTCGCGTTGTGGGTTGGCGTCGTAGCTGGCCAGCCCCTGCACGAGCACGAAGTCGGGCCCGCCGGCGAAGCCGTGCTCGCGCGCGTGGTAGGCCAGCGCCACGCGCGGGTTCTGCTTGATCCGGTCGAGCTTGCGCCCGAAGCCGAGCGAGGTCGTGAAGTCGACCGTGCCCGCGCCGCGATCACGCAGCCCGATTGGGGCGACCGGCGTCACCACGGCGCCCCCCGCCGGCGTGACGTACGCGAGCGCGGCAGTCAGGTCGCCGCCGATGATGTCGTCCTCCCGATCGGACCACATGCCCGCCAGCCTACTCCAGGCTGCGCAGCTATCGCACGAGCAGGCGAGCGGCCACGCCGCGCATGGTTTCTTCGCCGTAGGCCTGCGACGGATCGCCGGTGCTGAAGACGGACACCGCGAACGTCACGCCCGGCCGCTCCAGTCGCGCGGTCTCGTTGAACAGCCCCTCCGAGGGCAGGGCCCCGGTCTTGAAGAAGACTTCCCAGCGCGGGCGGGCGACTTCGGGGACGCCCCAGCTCTGCTCGGGCTCGATGCCGGCGAGCAGTCCCCGCGCGTACGGCCAGAACTCCCGCGGGATCAGGCGTTCGATGTCGATGAAGAAGCGCGCCTGGTCGGCGGCGGAGGTCTGGGTGAACGCCCACCAGCCGACGCCGGGCGCGTAATCGCGCATGCCCGCTTCGTGCGCCACTCGGGCCACGGCCGCGCCGCCGACACGGTCGAGCACCGCCGAGGCGGCGGCGTTGTTGGATTCGTGGATCATCGGGTTGAGCAGCGAGCGGTCGAGCGCGCTGACGCCACGGCGGTCGGCGTGCAGCCGCTGCAGGAACGCCGTGAGGAACATCACCTTCACGACGCTCGCACTCTGGAAGTGCGAGTGCAGGCGAACGCCCGAGAGGCGTCCGGCGCTGTCGAGGACTGCAAGCGACGTGCGCCCGGCTCGACCGTCCAGGTAGCGCACCGCCGCCGCGATCGCCGTGCGCGACGGGTATGCGGCGCGGCGCGGCATGGCCGGCCTCGCCGGTGCACCG
>DATHJQ010000208.1:0-2801 GCA_035286505.1 Solirubrobacteraceae bacterium
GTGCCGAGGCCGACGACCGTCGAGCTGTGACAGACACGCGCCTGATTCTCGATCTGCACGATTCCCGACGCGGTGAGGAACTTCTTTATCAGGTAGTTCTCCTCGTTGTCCAGCGTGGCGCCGCCGAGCGCGGCGACGCTCATGCAGCGCCGCGTGCGCCTGCCGTCGCTCTCCCACTGCCAACCCTCGGCGCGCGTCCCGATGAACCTGTCGACGACCATGTCCAGCGCCGTCTGCAGGTCCAGGCGCTCCCAGTCGCTGCCGTGCGGCGGGCGATACAGCACGAAGCGCTCGCGCGATTCACCCGTGGTCAACTGCAGCGTCGCCGAGCCCTTGGGGCAGAGCCGCCCGCGGCTGTGCGGCGCGTCGGGGTCGCCCTCGATCTGCACGACCTGGCCGTCCTTGACGAACACGTTCTGCGCGCAACCGACGGCACAGTAGGGACACACCGACTTGACGACGCGATCGGCGTCGGCCGTGCGCGCGCGCAGCGCCTTCGTCGCCTGAGACTTGACCGCCGCGCCGCGCCCAAGCGAATCCGCGCCGCGCAGCTGTCGCAGCACTGGCCACTGCGACGGCGACGGCAGGCGCGCCACTCAGGACCCCGCCTGCAGGTCGCGCGAGGCGCGCTCGTGCACCCAGTCGATCACCGACTGCTTGCGCGTGGGGTTGAACGGCGGCGGGTTGACCAGGTGCTGTGAGCTGCCTGGCAGCAGCGGCTTCTCGGCGAGCTCCTGCGGCGAGGGCGCGTCGCCGCCGTCTGCCGGCAGCCCGGTGGCGGTCATGAACGCCTGCCCGGCCGGAATGCCCAGAGCGCGCCCGGCCGTCTCATAGGAATCTCCGCGCTCGAGCAGGTCGAGCACCTGCGCACGTGTGGCCACGCGTTACCTATACCCCTGGCCCGCCGCGGTGAACCGCCGGCGCTGACCCCTCGACGACCCGCTCGTCTCCGGCGTAGACGTTCACGCGCCCGCGCCGTGCAAAGCCGCACAGCGTCAGCCCTCGCGCGTGCGCCAACTCGACGGCCAGCGAGGTTGGCGCGCCCACGCCGACGAGCACGGGCGCGCCGGCGACGGCCGCCTTCTGCACGAGCTCGAAGGACAGGCGACCGGAGACGCACAGCAGCGCGTCCTTCAGCGGCAACCGCCCCTCGCGCAGCGCCCAGCCGACGACCTTGTCCATCGCGTTGTGGCGCCCGACGTCCTCGCGCATGCACAGGAGCTTTCCCGCGGCGTCGAACAGCCCCGTCGCGTGCAGGCCCCCGGTGCGCGCAAAGCCCGGCTGCTCCAGGCGATCGGGCAGCACCGCCAGCAGCGTCCGCGCGACGCGCGGGCCCGCCGCCAAGGGTGCGCAGTGCACGGCGACCTCCTCGATGGCGCCCTTGCCGCAGACGCCGCACGAGGAAGTCGTATAGAAACGTCGTGGCGGCAGCTCGCGCGCGAGCGGCCCGCGCACCTCGATCGCATTCGCGGCCAGATCGTCGCTCAGCGCAGCGTCGGTGGGGCCGGCGATCAGCCCCTCGCCGAAGAGGAAGCCGAGCGCCAGCTCCTCGTCGTGTCCGGGCGTGCGCATCGTGACCGCCAGAGCTTCGCCGTCGACGCGAATCTCCAGCGGTTCCTCGACGGCGACGACATCGCGCTCGCCGTCCCTGAGCACATCCCTGACGGCGAGCGGGGACCCCGCCTCCGGGACCGGGGCATCTGCCGGCTGGGTGTGCGTGACAGCTGCTCGCATCGGCTCGCTCGTCGCATCACCCTACCGCCGCGCCGCACACGCGGTCCGATCCTCCGCCCTCCGCTGCGGCGGGCGCGCGAGCAGGCCAAAGCCGCATGCTCACAAGCGAGTCTCGCCGGATGGCGATCTGAAAAGATGCATAGGCAGTGCCCAAGCAGAGCGACATGTCCCTCGGCGAGGCCGCCACCGCGATCGGCGTCAGCGTCGACACGCTGCGCCGCTGGGACAAGGCGGGCAAGCTGCGCACCCATCGCGACGAGCGAAACCGCCGTCGTGTCAGCGCCGCGGAAGTCGCCCGCCTGTCCGACAGCCCGCAGCGCCACCGCACGCGCAGCCGCGGCTCGGCGCGCAACCGCATGAGCGGCGTCGTGCGCTCGATCGAGGTCGGCGGCGTGATGGCGCTCGTGGAGATCGAGGCGGGGCCCCATCTGCTGACCGCCGCGATCACGCGCGACTCCGTGGCAGAGCTCGGGCTGGCCGAGGGCGTCCGCTGCACAGCGGTCGTCAAGGCCACCTCGGTGATGGTCGAGCGCGAGGACCGATGACGCGGCCGCGCGCGCTGCTTGCGGCGGGCATCGCATGCGCGCTCGCGACCGAGTTCGGCGCGTGCGGTAGCTCCAAGCCCCAGCTGCGCGTATCCGCCGCCGCCTCGCTGCACCAGGCGTTCACGCGCTACGGAGAGAGCTTCGCGCCGGCCCGGACGCGCTTTTCCTTCGCCGGCTCGGACGCGCTCGCCGCGCAGATCGAACAAGGCGCGCGACCCGACGTGTTCGCCTCGGCCGACAAGAAGCTGCCGGCGCAGCTCTTCGTCAAGCGCCTCGTGCGCCGGCCCGTCGAATTCGCGGTCAACAAGCTGGTGCTCGCCGTCCCCAGCGGCTCGCCGATCACCCGCCTCGCGCAGATCGAGCGCCCGGGCACGACGGTCGCCGCCGGCACGGCGAGCGTGCCCATCGGCGCCTACACCGCGACGGTGATCTCGCGGCTTGCGGGCGCCCAGCGCCGGGCGCTGCTGGCCAACATCCGCGACCGCGAGCCCGACGTGACGGGCATCGTCGGCAAGCTCACCG
>DATHJQ010000209.1:0-4098 GCA_035286505.1 Solirubrobacteraceae bacterium
GCGCGCCTGAACGCCGACGGCGCCGACGTCGTCGCCTACGACCCTGTCGCCGAGGAGCAGGCGCGCAAGCTCGTCAGCGGCATCGCCTTCGCCGCTTCGCCGCTGGAGGCCGCCGCCGGCGCCGACGCGGTCGTGCTGGTCACCGAGTGGCCGGAGTTCCTGCAGCTCGACTGGCAGGCGGTCGCCTCCAAGATGCGCGGCAACCTCGTCATCGACGGGCGCAACGCGCTGGACGCGGACGCCCTGCGCGCCGCCGGCCTGGTCTACGAGGGCGTCGGGCGTGGCGGCGCGCGGCACGGGTCCGGCGGCTGATGCAGGCGGTGATCCTGGTCGGCGGCGAGGGTACGCGGCTGCGGCCGTTGACCTCGACCGTGCCCAAGCCGGTCGTGCCGCTGGTCGACCGCCCGTTCATCTCGTTCATGCTCGAGTGGCTCGGGCAGCACGGTATCGACGACGTGATCATGTCCTGCGGCTTCCTCGCCACCAGCGTGCGCAACGTGCTCGGCGACGGCTCCGGGCTGGGCATTCGCCTGCGCTTCGTCGAGGAGCCCGACCCGCGCGGCACGGCGGGCGCGCTGAAGTTCGCCGAGTCGATGCTCGACGAGCGCTTCTTGATGCTCAACGGCGACGTGCTGACGGACATCGACCTGACCGCGCAGATCGCCCAGCACGAGGCGACCGGCGCGAAGGCCACGCTGGCGCTCGTGCCGGTCGCCGACCCCAGCGCCTATGGCCTTGTGCACCTCGAGGAGGATCGCTCGGTGCGCGACTTCGTCGAGAAGCCCAGTCCGGACGCGATCGACACGAACCTGATCAGCGCCGGCGCCTACGTGCTGCAGCGCGAGATTCTCGATCTCGTGCCAGCCGACCGCAACGTGTCGATCGAGCGGGAGGTCTGGCCGCTGCTGATCGGCGCCGGCCTGTACGGCTTCCCCTCGGAGAGCTACTGGCTGGACATCGGCTCGCCCGAGCGCTACCTGCAGGGCACGTTCGACATCATCGAGGGCAACGTGCAGACGGCCGTCGGCGAGCGCCTCGGCGGCGACTGGCTTGCGATCGACGACGGCGCGCAGGTCGCCGGCCGCGCGATCCCGCCGGCCGTGCTCGAGCGCGGCGTGCGCGTCGCCGCCGGCGCGCACGTCGGCAGCCTCGTCGTGCTCGGCGAAGACGTCTCGATCGCCGCGGGCGCGACCGTCGAGCGCTCGGTTATCCTCAAGGGAGCGCAGATCGGCGAGGATTGCCGCCTGCGCGACTGCATCGTCGCCGCCGGCTGTCGCATCGGCGCGCGCACCGTCGTGACCGGCGGTGCGGTGCTCGGAGAGGGCGTCACGATCGGGGCAGACAACGTGATCGCCCACGGGGCGCGTATCTTCCCGGGTGTGTCGTTGCCCGACGGCGCGATCAAGTTCTAACGAGAGTCCGACCACAGGAGAGCAGCAGATGAGCGAAGGCGCCGCCAGCGCCGCATCCACCGCCGAGGCGCTGTCGCGCGAGGCGGTCGCGCGCGTCGACCTGTCCGACCAGCTCGGCGACGTGCTCGCGCTGCCCGAGCACCTGCGCGACGCCCTGTGGCGGGTGGAGTCGGCGATCATGCAGGACTTCGACACCTCTGCCGGGCTCGTCGTCGCCGGCATGGGCGGCTCGGCGATCGGCGGCGCGCTCGCGCGCGCGGCGCTTTCAGACCACGCCACGCGGCCGATCTTCGTGACGCGCGCATACGGCCTGCCGCCGTGGACGACGCCCGACACGATGGTGCTGTGCGCCAGCTACTCGGGCGACACCGAGGAGACGCTTGCCTGCTACGAGTCCGCCGGAGCGCTCGGAGCGCGGCGCACCGTGGCGACCACCGGCGGGCGCCTGGCCGAGATGGCGCGCGCCGACGGCGTGCCGGTGATCCCGCTGCCGGGCGGCTTTCAGCCGCGCGCCGCCGTCGCCTACATGACCGTGGCGGCGCTCGAGGTCGCCGCGCTGTGCGGCGCCGGGCCGCGCCTGACCTCGGAGATCGACGTGGCGGCCTCGCACACCGAGCAGCTCGTCGCCGAGTGGGGCCCCGACGCGCCCGAGGACTCGCTGGCCAAGGATGTCGCGCGCAGCCTGCTCGGCACGACGCCGGTGATCGCCGGCGCCGGGCTGACGACACCGATCGCCTACCGTTGGAAGACGCAGATCAACGAGAACGCCAAGCAGCCCGCGTTCTGGAACGAACTGCCCGAGCTCGACCACAACGAGATCGCCGGCTGGGAAGGCGCACAGGACGCCGGGCGTTTCGCCGCCGTGTTCCTCGACGACTCCGATGCCCACCCGCGCGTGAAGGAGCGCATGGACCTGACCGAGCAGACGATCGCCGCCAACGCAGTCGCCTGCTTCCGCCTGGAGACGCGCGGCGAAACGACGATCGAGCGCGTCATCTCGCTCGTGCTGCTCGGCGACCTCGTATCGATCTACCTCGCGACGCTGCGCGGCGTCGACCCCGGTCCCGTGAAGGTGATCGACGATCTCAAGGACGCGCTCACGCAACGCTGAGCTGGGCCGACGGTGTGATACCTTCGGGGCCGGTCGAGGAGCGCTGCGACGGGCATCCAACCGCCACGCTCGACCGTTCTCTGCAGCAAGGGCGCTCTCCTAAGCAGACAGGAGGCTTCGTCATGTCCGCAATGACCCCGACCGCCGTCGCCACAGACACCGACTTCAAGGTCGCCGATCTCTCGCTCGCCGAGTTCGGCCGCAAGGAGATCGTGCTCGCCGAGCACGAGATGCCCGGACTGATGTCGCTCCGCGCGGAGTACGCCGACGCGCAGCCGCTGAAAGGCGCGCGCATCACCGGCTCGCTGCACATGACCATCCAGACGGCCGTGCTGATCGAGACGCTGACGGCGCTCGGCGCCGAGGTGCGCTGGTGCAGCTGCAACATCTTCTCCACGCAGGACCACGCCGCCGCGGCGGTCGCGGTTGGCCCGGAAGGTACGCCCGATGACCCGCAGGGCGTTCCGGTGTACGCCTGGAAGGGCGAGACGCTCGAGGAGTACTGGTGGTGCACCGAGCAGGCGCTCAACTGGCCGGAGGGCGAGGACGGCTCGGTCGGTCCGAACATGATCCTCGACGACGGCGGCGACGCGACGCTGCTCGTGCACAAGGGAACCGAGTACGAGAGCGCGAGCGCCGTGCCCGACCCGGCGAGCGCCGACTCGGAGGAGCTGCAGGTGATCCTCAGCACGCTCACGCGCTCGCTCGGAGAGGACCCACAACGCTGGACGCGCATCGGCGAAGGCATCAAAGGCGTCACGGAGGAGACCACCACCGGCGTGCACCGCCTGTATGAGATGGTCGAGAGCGGCGAGCTGCTGTTCCCGGCGATCAACGTCAACGACTCGGTCACCAAGTCCAAGTTCGACAACCTGTATGGCTGCCGCCACTCGCTGATCGACGGCATCAACCGCGCGACCGACGTGATGATCGGTGGCAAGGTCGCCGTCGTCTGCGGCTACGGGGACGTCGGCAAGGGCTGCGCCGAATCGCTGCGCGGCCAGGGCGCGCGCGTGATCGTCACCGAGATCGACCCGATCTGCGCGCTGCAGGCGGCGATGCAGGGCTACGAGGTCAAAACGCTGCACGACGTCATCGACAGTGCCGACATCTTCATCACGACGACTGGCAATAAGGACATCATCACGGCAGCCGACATGGGCCGCATGAAGCACCAGGCGATCGTCGGCAACATCGGCCACTTCGACAACGAGATCGACATCGCCGGGCTCGGCCGCGTCGACGGCATCGAGCGCGTCAACATCAAGCCGCAGGTCGACAAGTGGGTCTTCGCCGACGGCCACGCGATCATCATGCTGTCCGAGGGCCGCCTGCTGAACCTGGGCAACGCGACGGGGCACCCGAGCTTCGTGATGAGCAACTCCTTCTCCAACCAGACGATCGCGCAGATCGAGCTGTTCACGAAGAACGACGAGTACGAGAAGAAGGTCTACGTGCTGCCCAAGCACCTCGACGAGAAGGTCGCGCGGCTGCACCTCGACGCGCTCGGCATCCACCTCACCGAGCTCACGGCCGAGCAGGCCGCCTACCTCGAGGTCCCCGTCGAGGGCCCGT
>DATHJQ010000210.1:0-2218 GCA_035286505.1 Solirubrobacteraceae bacterium
CGGCGTCTGCGAGGCGAGGATGTCGTTGATGCGCATCGACTGATTATGCAGTCCAGCGCTGCGGCTCGCCGGGCACTAGCTGCGCGCGGCCCGTGGCCTGCATGTGCGTGAGGTAGCTGAGGATCTCCGAGAGCAGCCACTGGGCATTCTGCTGGGAGATCGCGTCGCCGTACACGCGCGGGACCAGCTCGAAAGCGCTCAGCGGGCCGTCCGCCAGCCCTGCCGCAAGACGCTCCAGGCGTTCGTGCACGAGCCTGCGGTTGCCTTCGATGTGCGCATGCACGTCTGCGAACGTGCGACCGTGTCCGGCCAGACACAGGCGCGCGCCGAGCTTCTGCACGACATCCAGCGAATGCAGGAACTCGCCGACCGGGTCCGGCGTATGGCCGTAGTCGAAATAAAGCGAGATGCGACCGAGCAGGTGGTCGCCGGAGATCAGCAGGCGCCGCTCCGGCTGAAACAGGCAAACGTGCGACGGCGCGTGGCCGGGCGTCTGATACGTCGTCCACGGGCCGAGCGCCGTTTCGATCGTCACCCCCGTCAGCAGGTCGCGGTCGGGCTCGATCACCGCCGCGATTCCCGTGCCCGTCGCGCTCGAGCGGCGCTGCTCGGCGTAGCGGCGCAGCGGCTCCTCCGGCACGCCGCTCTGACGCGCGACCTCCAGGCGTCGCGCGAGCACGGCGTCGGGGTCCTCGGCCATGCGCGTCATGTGCGTGTGGTCCGGATGCATCCACAGCTCGCAGCCGGCGCGCTGCACGATCGTCGCCGCCTGTCCGTAGTGGTCAGAGTGCGCATGTGTGCACACCACAAGGCGCGTTTCCTCCAAGCGCAGTCCGACCATCGCAAGCGCACGTTCGAGGTTCTCCAGCGAATCCGGCTGGTGCATGCCCGTGTCGAACAGCACGAAGCCGTCCTCGGCGGCGACCGCCCAGGCGTTGCAGTGGGGAACACCCGGCCACGGCAACGGCAGGCGCAGGCGGTAGACGCCGCGAAGCACCGTTTCGCCCCTGCCCAGCTCGCGCTTGGCTGCGGAGCGCGACGTCTTCGGCGCGCTCGTGCGATTCCCCGCCTCGGCCACGCGCCGCAGACTAGACTACGCGCTCGGCAGCGACACAGGGAGGAGCAGCCATGGCTGAGCAGCAGAGCGACAGCGAGAGCAAGGCCGCGACGAAGGTCCAGGAGGCCGCCGCCAACGTCCGTCAGGCCAGATCGGGGCGAAAGCGCATCACCACGAGCTCCGCCGAGTCCGTCGCGCGTCACTACTTCGAAGCGATCGGCGCGCGCGACCTCGACGGCGCCGTCGCATTGTGGGCCGTGGGAGGCCGCGACAACATCCGCGGCCAGATGGACGTGATCGCGCCCGAGGGCGTGCGCGCGTTCCTCGGCGAGATCCTCGACGCGACGCCCGACCTGAACTTCGAGATCGTCTCCTCCACCACGCAGGACGAGCGCTGCGCCGTGCAGTACCGCATCAGCGGCACCTTCGCCGGGCCCGGCTCGCTCGCCGGCATCGAGCCGACCGGCGACCGCTTCGTGGTCGAGGGCATCGACCTGCTGACCGTCAGGGACGGCCTGATCCAGTCCAACGAGGCGTTCCCCGACTCGATCTCGCTGCCGCGCCAGCTCGGCATGATCCCGCCGCAGGGCTCGCTCGCCGACCAGCGCCTGACCGGCGCCTTCAACGCCAAGACGCGCCTGACCGCGCGCCTGACAGCCGGCGACGCCCAGGCGGTCGCCACCGGCGTGTGGGTCGTTCAGGGGCAGCCCGGGCGCTGCAACGTCTACCTGATCGAGGACGAGGACGGCGTGACCATGTTCGACGCCGGCGCACGCACGATGACCCGTGCGCTCGCGCGCGCCGGCGCCAAGCTCGGCGGAATCCGCCGCGTCGTGCTCGGCCACGGCCACACCGACCACCGCGGCGCGGCGCCGGGCATCGGCGCGCCCGTCTTCTGCCATGCCGCCGAGGTGCAGGACGCCGAAGGCAGCGGCGGCTTCCGCTACTGGCCCGAGGGGCTGAAGGGGCTGCCGTTCCCTCAGCGCCAGATGCACAAACTGATGCACCGCTACGCCTGGGACGCCGGCCCCGTGGACATCGCCGGCACTCTGTCGGAGGGCGACGAGGTCGCGGGCTTTCGCGTCGTGGAGATCCCCGGCCACGCACCCGGGCAGATCGCCCTGTGGCGCGAGCCCGACCGCCTGGCGCTCGTCAGCGACT
>DATHJQ010000211.1:0-5109 GCA_035286505.1 Solirubrobacteraceae bacterium
CCCGCTGCGAACATGTGTTCGTGGCGAATACACGAGCTTTTACTCTCGCGATTTGCGGGATCGGCGCCGAAGCCGGCGCGACGGCGACCCTAGACTCGCCGAACCGATGAGCGCCGTCTCGACCCTCAACGGCGGCCCCACCGCTACGGCGGCGCTGGCTCCGCCGCACAACCTCGACGCCGAGCAGTCGGTGCTCGGGGCGATCCTGCTGTCCGATCGCTCGCTCTACGCCTTGGTGATCGAAGAGGGCCTGCGCGCGGACGACTTCTACCGCGAGCGCCACGGCGTGATCTACGAGTCGATGCTCGCGCTGTACAACGAAAGCGAGCCGGTCGACACGCTGACGGTCGTCGATCGCCTGCGCCAGATGGGCAAGCTCGAGGACATCGGCGGGGCGGTCGCCGTCGATGAGCTGGCAGGCGTCGTGCCCGCCGCCGGACACGCCCGGCGCTATGCGCAGATCGTCCGCGAGAACGCGCTGCTGCGTCGCCTGCTGAAGGCCTCCTACGAAATCCAGGAGAGCGTCGTCGGGCACCAGGCGGCGCCGCGCGAGCTCGTCGAGCAGGCCGAGAAGGCGATGCTCGAGGTCGCGCGGGACGACCGCCAGCAGGACTTCCGCGCGATCGAGGAGGTGCTGCACGAGGAGCTGGACAAGCTGCACCGCCTGTCGATCGAAGGAACGTCGCTGACCGGGACGCCCTCCGGGTTCAAGGACCTGGACGAGATCACCGGCGGCTTTCAGCCGGGCAACCTGATCATCATCGCGGCGCGCCCGGCGATGGGCAAGAGCGCGCTGGTCTGCAACATCGCCGAGAACGCGGCCGTCGAGCACAACAAGGCGGTCGCGCTGTTCTCGTTGGAGATGGCCGAGGCCGAGCTGGCCCAGCGCTTCGTGGCCTCCCAGGCGCGCATCAAGGGTGAGGAGCTGCGAAAGGGGCGCGTGGCCGAGCAGCGCTGGCCGAAGATCCTCAAGGCCTCACAGGTGCTCGCGGCGGCGCCGCTGTGGGTGGACGACTCCAGCGACGTCGGCATGCTGGAGATCCGTGCCAAGGCCCGGCGGCTGCACAGCCAGTGCGAGGGCGGCCTCGGGCTGATCATCATCGACTACCTGCAGCTGATGCGCACCGACAGCCGCTACGACAGCCGCGTGACGGCTGTCGGTGAGCTCAGCCGCGGGCTGAAGATCCTCGCGCGCGAGCTCGGCGTGCCGGTGATCGCGCTGTCACAGCTCAGCCGTGCGGTGGAGACGCGCCCGGACAAGAAACCGCAGCTCTCCGACCTGCGCGAGAGTGGAAACCTGGAGCAGGACTCAGACCTTGTGATGTTCATCTACCGCGACGAGTACTACGACGAGGACTCCGAGCGCCCCGGCGAGGCCGATCTGATCATCGCCAAGCACCGCAACGGCGCCGTCGGCAAAGTGACGCTGACCTTCCAGAAGGAGTACCCGAAGTTCATGAACTACGCCGGCGAGCGATACGCGCCGTGAGCGCCGGCGACTCCATCGCCTCGGTTCGGTCGGCGGCAACGCCGTGTCCGCTCGGGCTGTGCGACGGCAGCGGCTTCATCGTCGACGAGGCGAGCAACACCGCCTCGGACTGCGACTGCCGCGCGGCGCGCATCGCCAGGTTGCGCACGGCCGGCATGGAGGGACGCGTGCCAAAGCGCTATCGCGGCGTCTCATTCGACCGCCCGCCGGTTCCGGAAATCGCTCGCGTGGCCCCCGAGCAGGTGCAGGCGGTCAGGCGCTACGTGCGAGACATCGACGCCAACCTCGACGCCGGCCACGGGCTGTGGCTGATGGGCGACGTCGGCACCGGCAAGACGACGCTGGCGATGATCGTCTCCAAGGCGGCGCTTGACGCCGGGCGCTCGGTGGCGATCTACTCGCTGCCGCGGCTGCTCAACCTGATCCGCGGCGCGATCGAGACGGAGGCGGGGATGGTCGGCTTCCTCGAACGCCTTGCCGCGGTCGACCTGCTGCACGTCGACGACCTCGGCGTGGAGAACACGACCGAGTGGGTCCTCGAGCAGCTCTACTCGATCGTCAACACCCGCTATGAGGACGAGCGCGCGATGATCGTCACGACCAACCTGCACTACGAGGAGCTGATCGAGCAGCTCGGCGAGCGCACGGTCTCCCGACTGGTCGCGATCTGCGGCAACGGGCTGCCGCTGTACGGCGAGGACGACCGTCGTTCGCTCAGAGACGCGCGCGAGGATTCCGCCGCCGCGCGCGAGGAGACGATCGTCGCCTCGCGCTCTGCCTGAGGCGCCCTCCCTAGACTGCACGTCAGATGCCTGGAATCGTGATCGTCGGCGCCCAGTGGGGCGACGAGGGAAAGGGGAAGATCACCGACCTGCTCGCCGAGCAGGTCGACGCGGTCGTGCGCTTTCAGGGCGGCAACAATGCCGGTCACACGATCGTTCGCGACGGTGAGGAGTGGAAGCTTCACCTGATCCCGTCGGGGATCCTCTATCCGGGCAAGTGCTGCGTGATCGGCAACGGGGTGGTGATCGATCCGAAGGTGCTGATCGGCGAGCTCGATGCCCTGCGTGCGCGACGAGTGGACGTCGGCGGCCTGCGGATCTCCGCGAACGCACATCTGATCATGCCCTACCACCTGCTGCTGGACTCGGCCGGCGAGGCCAAGCTGGGCAGCCTGCAGATCGGCACCACGCGGCGGGGAATCGGGCCGTGCTACGCGGACAAGGCGGCGCGACTGGGCATCCGCGTGCAGGACCTGCTCGACGAGAAGATCTTGAAGAAGAAGATCGTCGCGGCGATGGAGCCCAAGCGCCTGTCGCTGCGCCCCTTCGAGAAGGACCCGTCGCTGGACCTGCACACGATGACCGAGGAATACCTGACCTTCGGCCACCGTTTGGAGCAGCACATAGCCGACACCTCGAAACTGATGTGGGACCTGCTCGACGACGGCAAGAGGGTGATCTTCGAGGGCGCCCAGGGGGCGATGCTCGACATCGACCACGGCACATATCCGTTCGTCACCTCATCCAATCCGCTCTCCGGCGCGGCGTGCGTGGGCGCGGGCGTCGGGCCCAAGAGCATCGACGAGGTCTGGGGCATAGCCAAGGCGTACACGACGCGTGTCGGCGCGGGACCGTTCCCCAGCGAGCTGCACGAAGAGATGGGCGAGCGCATCCGCGAGCACGGCCACGAGTTCGGCACGACGACTGGGCGCCCCCGGCGCACGGGCTGGCTCGACCTGGTCGCGCTGCGCTACGCGGCGCGCCTGAACAGCTTGACCGCGCTGGTGGTGACCAAGCTCGACGTGCTCTCGGGGCTGGACCGGATCGGAGTGTGCACGAGCTACCGCGGCGCCGAAGATGCCGTGTTCGACGACTTCCCCTATCACCAGACGGTGCTGCACCACAGCTCCGCCGAGCTGACCTGGCTGCGCGGCTGGAGCGAGCAGCTCGGCGAGTGTCGCACGCCCTCGGACCTGCCCGACGCGGCGCGCGAGTACCTGCAGTTCATCGCCGAGTACGTCCGTGCGCCGGTCGCGCTGGTGGGCGTCGGCCCCGGTCGCGAGCAGACGCTGTGGACGGACGCGGGCATGCAGACGCTGCTCGGGCGAAGCGCGGCCGGGGCCGACCCGGTCAGCGCCTAGCCAAGGGGCCGCCCGGCGGCCGGCGCCGGCGGCGTCTAGCCTGATCGACTTGAGCGTGCGTCAAGATCAAGCCCCTTACCTGCAGGCGCTGTGCGCGTACGCCGCGCGCGAACCCGCGCGCCTGCACGTCCCTGGGCACAAGGGCGGCCCCGGCGCCGATCCACAGTTGCTGGAGGCGATCGGCGAGCGCGCGCTGAGCCTGGACATACCCGCGCTCACCTTCGGCGTGGACATCGGGCCTGAGCCGACTCCATTCGAGCAGGCGCAGCGGCTGGCCGCCCAGGCATGGGGGGCGCAGCGCGCATGGTTTCTCGTCAACGGCGCCTCTCAGGGCAATTTGGCGGCGGGTCTCGCGCTGGCCCACAGCGGCGACGAGGTGGTCGTGCAGCGAAACGCGCACTCAAGCGCCGTCGACGCGCTCGTGCTGTCAGGCATGCGGCCGACCTTCGCCGCGCCGGAGGTCGACCCAGAGCTGGGAATCGCGCACTGCCTGTCAGCGCAGACGCTGGACATGGCGCTGGCGCGGACGCCGGGGGCGGTGGGAGCGTGGGTCGTCTCGCCGACATACTTCGGCGCCGTCGCGGACGTGCGTGCGCTGGCCGATGTCGCTCACGCGCGCGACGTAGCGCTGATCGTCGACGAGGCGTGGGGCGCGCACATGGCCTTCCACGAGGATCTGCCCGCGCACGCTCTCTCGCTGGGTGCGGACCTGGTGATCTCCAGCACGCACAAGATCGTCGGCAGCCTGACGCAGTCGGCGATGCTCCATCTTGGCGCCGCCGGCGGCGAGCTGATCGGCGAGGACGCCGTCGATCGCGCGGTGACGCTGACCGAATCGACCAGCCCGAGCTCGCTGCTGACGGCGTCGCTGGACGCCGCACGTCGCCTGGCGGTCGTCAGTGGGCGAGAGCTGCTCACGGACACGATGCAAACGCTCGCCGACACGCGCGCTCGGATCCGCGCGATGGACGGGCTGGACGTGCTCGACGAGCGCATGGCGGGGCGCGCGGGAGTGTTCGCCTACGACCCGCTGCGCCTCGCCGTCGACATCCGCGGCATCGCGGCAAGCGGCTATGAGCTCGCGCCGATGTTGCGCGAGATCGGCGACATCAACCTCGAGCTCGTCGGTCAGAACGTTGTCGTTGCCGTCTTCGGCATGGGCGAGCGCGCGCTGCCCGAGGCCGCGCGCTTGGTCGACGCGCTCGGCCAGGCCGTCGTGCGCGTGGGACTCGACCCCTCCGGCGCGAGCGCAAGCTTCGCCGCGCCGCCCCCGTGGGGTGAGCTGGTGATGACCCCTCGCGAAGCCTTCCTCGGCGCGCAGGAGGCCGTGCCGGCGGCCGCCGCCGCGGGACGCGTGGCGGCCGAGTCGCTTGCGACGTACCCGCCGGGCATCCCCAACGTGCTTCCGGGCGAGCGCCTGACGCCCGAGACGCTTGCCTACGTGCAGCGCACGCTGGAGCTGGGCGGCAGCGTACGC
>DATHJQ010000212.1:0-2451 GCA_035286505.1 Solirubrobacteraceae bacterium
CTCCCAGGAGTATTTGCCCGAGCTCCTCACATATTTCCCGCGCGAGACGACTTCAAGGCTCACCGGGCTGGAGCCCTGGGTGTAGAACAGCAGTCCGCCGCCGGGCGCGAAGAAGGCCTGCAGCGTTGCCAGCTCGGGCACACGTTCGGCGCCGAACGTCACTTCACCGAGCACGCTGCCGCGCGGGCTTGCGATCGACTTCTTCGGACAGCCGCTCGGGCCTACGTTCGTGAGCGTCGCTTCGGCGCAGGAGGCGAAGCCGGACGGATGGAGTTTGACGCCCTTGGGAAGGTAGATGTTGACGGCGGAAATCGGCGGCGGGCTTCCCTTCGGGTTCTGCGCCGACGCGCCATATCCAGACCCTTCGATTTCCAGCGTCGCTTCCACATCGGCGCCCTTGCCGTAGAAGTTGCCCGTGCCGGGGAACCCGGGGATCGGGACCGCCGCCGCTTTGACCCTCACCGTCGGCGCGGGGATTTCTTCCGCCGAGGCCGGCGCCGGCACTGCGAGGAGGACCAGGGCGAGCAGCGCGAGCCAGGTCGCGCGCGCCGATCTCGTGTTGCCGTGTCGTATCGATCTCATGTCCCTATGCCCTAACACGCGAGGGCGGCTCGAAGTATCGCCGCCTGGATGGATGCGTCCCGTGATCTCCAACCCTATGCGAATGCGTTGCCGTCGTGCGCAGGAACGGCGAGCTCGGGCCGCAGGGCAGGAACCTGAAGCGGGCGCGCGGATCGCCTCATAACCCGCGCAGGAAGTCCAGCAGCGCGGCGTTCACGGCCTCGGGCTCCAGCTGCTGCACCCAGTGCCCAGCGCCGGGCACGACGATCTCGGCGCGCAGGTCGGTCACCCAGCCGCGCATAGCCTCGGCGGGCATGAAGCGCCGCACCGGATCCAGCTCGCCGCTGAGAAACAGCGCCGGCTGCTCGACTCGCTGCTCGGCCACGTCGGCGGTCAGCTCCCAGTTGCGATCGATGTTGCGATACCAGTTCAAGGCGCCCGTGAAGCCGGTGCGCTCGAACGCCTCGACGTAGACCGCCAGCTCGTCCTCCGACAGCCAGGCCGGCGGCTCGCGCGCCGAGCCGTCCTCCTGCGCCCACTGCGCTGTCCACTGGCGGCTGGTCGTCAGCGTCCGCCGCACGTCGCTGGCAAGCGCCGCGTCGGCGACGCCGGGCTGCTGAAACCAGACGATGTAGAAGTCCTCGCCTATGTGCCGGCGCATGATCGGGATCGGCGGCGCGGGCGCGCGCGGCACGAATGGCACGCTCAGGCCCGCCACCGCGCGGACGCGCTCGGGCGCCAGCACCGCCAGCTGCCATGTCACGTTCGCGCCCCAGTCGTGACCGACGAAGACCGCCGCCTGCTCGCCGACCGCGTCGAGCAGGCCGCACATGTCGCCGCACAGGCTCACCACGTCGTAGGCCTCGACCTCTGCCGGCGCCGAGCTGCGGCCGTACCCGCGCATGTCCGGCGCCAGCACGCGGTAGCCGGCCTCGGTCAGCGCCGGCACCTGGTGGCGCCAGGAGAACGCCAGCTCGGGGAAGCCGTGGCAGAGGACGACGAGCGGGCCGGAGCCCTCGTCGAGCACGTTCAGCTCGATGCCGTTCGCCGCGATCGTTCGCTCGGGCACGGCGCCACCTTACGCCAGTTGCGCGACCCACTACTGTCATGAACGCGATGTCCGCTCATGCCGATCTCGCAGCCGTCGCCGCGACCGAGCCGAGCTCGCCTCAGCGCCGCCCTGCGATCGTCGCCGTCGACGACGAGCCGGCGGTGCTTGCGGCGGTCGCGCGCGACCTTCGCCGCGGCTTCGGCGAGCGCTTTCGAATCCTGCGCGCAGCCTCCGGCGACGAGGCGCTTGGCCTCGTGCGCGAGCTTCGCGCGCGCGGCGACCAGATCGCCATGCTGATCGCCGACCAGCGCATGCCCGGCATGCCCGGCACCCAGTACCTGGTCGAGGCGCGCAAGATCGCTCCCGACGCCAAGCGCGTCCTGTTGACGGCATACGCCGACACCGAGGCGGCGATCGCAGCGATCAACGACGTGGCGCTGGACTATTACCTGCTCAAGCCGTGGGACCCCCCCGAGGAGCAGCTGTTCCCCGTCGTCGAAGACCTCCTCACCACATGGGAGTCCGGCGCGGCGCTGGAGTCGGGAGGCGTTCGCGTCGTCGGCCATCGCTTCTCCAAGGAGTCGCACGACCTGCGCGACTTCCTCGTGCGCAATCGCGTGCCCGCGCGCTGGCTGGACGTCGAACGCGACGGCGAGGCGCGCGAGCTGCTGCAGGTCGCCGGCGTCGACGCCGAGCGCCTGCCTGTCGTGCTGCTCGAGGACGGCGCCGTGCTCGAGCGCCCGACCGTGCTCGAGCTGGCAGAGCGCCTCGGTGTGGCCGTCGCGCCGGCGCAGGACCACTACGACCTGGTCGTAGTCGGCGGCGGCCCTGCCGGCCTG
>DATHJQ010000213.1:0-2036 GCA_035286505.1 Solirubrobacteraceae bacterium
CTGCCGCTGCTCAACGGCCTCGACCACGTGGCGCTGCTGCGCGAGCGCTTCGACGCCGCCACGGTCGTGGCGGGAACGATTCGCGTGGAGGCCGACCGGCCGCAGGCGGGCGTCGTCGTGCACACCAGCCGATTCCTGCTCGTGGAAATGGCCAGCCGCTACGAGTCCGCGCGCGCGGGCATGGACGCGCTGGCGCGCGCGCTGGAGGGCGCCGGCGTCAAAGCGCGCGCCGACCACCCGATCTCGCCGCGCGCCGAAGCGCAGGTCATGTGGTCAAAGCTCGTGCGCCTGAACGCGCTTGCGTGCACCACGAGCGCATACGACAAGCTGCTCGGCGAGATCCGCTCGACACCTGCGCTGCGCGCGGATCTGGTCGGGGCGATCGAGGAGGCAAGCGCCGTCGCGCGGGCCGAGGGCGCGCAGGACATCGACGCGGAGCAGGCGGTCGACGAGCTGCAGCGCGCGCACGACACGCTCGGCAGCTCCATGCAGCGCGACATCGCCGCCGGGCGCGAGCCGGAGATCGACGCGATCCCCGGCGCGGTGCTGCGGGCAGGCCTGCGCCACGGCATCGACTGCCCGACGATCGAGCGGCTCGTCGCGACCGTCCGCGCGCGCATCCAGGCCGGCGCTGTTTAGCGCTCGAAAGGAAACGGCGCGGCGGCCGGAGCCACCACCGGAACGGACTCGCTGGAAACCGCCTCGACGACCTCCTGCTCGGCCTCCTGCAGCTCCTCATCGTGCTCGCCGTCGCACAGCACGCGGAAGTTGCCCGTCACGCCGCTGTCGGCGTGAATCGTGATGCCCGGCAGGATCTCCTCGCCCTCGTCCAAGCCCAGGCGCTCCATGTCGAAGTGCGCCATGCCGATGCCGTGCGCCGTGTGCGTCGGGTTCTCGCGGTCGTGCGCAGCCACCGCCTGGGCGAAGCGCTCGATGTTCTTGGCGATCTTGCCCGTGCTCGACATCGCTGGCCTGAGAGTAGCGCGCGAGCGCCCGCGCGAGCGCTGTAGATTCAGACGATGGCCGGCGCCCAACTCCGCGACGCGCCACCACCTGCGTTCTGAGCCGGGCCGTGCGCGCGAACGTCCGCCTGCTGATGTCCCTGCGCGTGCTGCCGTGGCGCATCGCGCGCTTCTATTGGCGCGCGCGCCGACACGCCCTGCGCAGCGGCGACCACTTCAGCTTGGCCTCGGCGGCGCGTCCGGGCGAGCTCGCCGAGCTGCTTGCGCTGGCCGCCGGCCGCCACGTCGTCGTCGAGCTTGGCACGGGCACCGCCTGGAGCGCGATCGCGCTGGCGCTCGACGACGACGCGCGGCGGATCGTCAGCTACGACCCGAGCGCGCGCGCCGAGCGCGAGCGCTATCTCGATCTCGCCGGCGCGCGCGTGCGCGAACGAATCGAGCTGCGCGCCGAGCCCGACAGCAGGGGTCCGCGCGCGGGCGACCAGCCCGTGCAGCTGCTGTTCATCGACTCCGAGCACGCGCGCGCGCCGGTGCTCGCGGCGTTCGCAGCGTGGCGCCAGGCGCTTGCGCCCGGCGGCGTCGTCGTCTTTCACGACTACGCACACCCGGCCTATCCAGGCGTGCGCGAGGCGGTCGACGAGCTTGGGCTCACCGGGAGCGAGCGGGGCGGCTTGTTCGTGTGGCAGGCGACGTGAAGGCCGTCGGCCCGGTCTTTGCCGCCCGTCAGCCCTGCGTCTGGCGCTCGATAATCTCGATGCGGTAGCCGTCGGGGTCTTTGACGAAGCACAGCCGCGAGCCGCCCTCGCGCACCGAGTACGGCGGCTTCTCCGGCTCGATGCCCTGCTCGGCGAGCCGCGCGAGCGTCGCGTCGAGGTCGTCGGCGGTGATCGCGATGTGGCCGTAGCCCGTGCCGATCTCATACGAGCTCACGCCGAAGTTGTACGTCAGCTCCAGGCGCGGCATGTCGCCGTCGCCGGGCTGGTTCATGAAGACGTTGACCGCCTCGTCCTTGATCGGTATGCGCCCGATCTCCTCGAAGCCGAGCGCGCCGTAGAAGGCCACCGAGCGGTCGAT
>DATHJQ010000214.1:0-3853 GCA_035286505.1 Solirubrobacteraceae bacterium
GGGGGCGTTCTCGGAGTCGCTGCGCCAGGAGTGTGTGCCGCTCGGCGTGCGCGTGACGCTGATCGAGCCCGGGGCAGTGGCGACCGAGCTGCCCGGCCACAACCGTCCCGAGGTGCTCGAGCAGATGGCCAAGCGCTTCGCCGGCGTGACGCCGCTTCGCTCGCAGGACATCGCCAACGCCGTGCTCTATGCGATCGGCCAGCCGGCGAACGTGAGCGTCAACGAGGTGCTCGTGCGCCCGAGCGGCCAGGCGGGCTGAACGCGCCAGGCCGGGCGCGGGCGAGCGCGTGCCCGGCGCCTGCTCGGGTCGCGTGACGGCGCCGGGGTCCCGAAGCGCCGCCCAACGGGAAGGTTCGCCTCAAAATTGCGTCTGATCGACTGAGCGCGAGCCGTAGGAGCGCGTCGATCCCAGCAATCAGGAGGCCACAGTGAGACAACCCCTAGCCCTCGGCGCCGCGGGCGTCGCGGCCTTGGCGCTGCTCGCCGGATGCGGCAGCAGCAGCAGCTCGAGCAGCTCCAGCGCCGCGTCCACGCCGGCGAGCACGCCAACGCAGAGCACAGCCGCCTCGACCACGGCCTCGGGCTCCGCGGTTGCCGTTCAGGCCAAGCACGGCAAGCTCGGCACGATCCTCGCCGCCGGGCCCAAGCACCTCACGGTGTACCTGTTCGAGGCCGACAAAGGCACGACGTCGTCCTGCGGCGGCGCATGCGCGAAGGTGTGGCCGCCGGTCACGACCGAAGGCAAGCCGACGGCCTCCTCTGGCGCGGTCTCGGCCGATCTCGGCACGACGATGCGCTCGGACGGCACAGAACAGGTCACCTACAAGGGTCACCCGCTCTACTTCTACGACGACGACAAGGACTCCGGCGACGCCTACGGCCAGGGCTCCAAGGCCTTCGGGGCGAGCTGGTACGTGCTCAAGCCGAACGGCAGCAAGGTCGACGAGGACTCCGCGAAGAAAGCGTCCGGAGACAGCTCATAGGACGTCGGAGAGCGTCTGGCTCCGATGGCTTGCGCTTGCGCGGCGAGCCGGGAGCCATCGGCGGCGCGGGGCGGGGGCGGTCACATCTGGCAGCGGCCGCTCCCGCGCTGCGGCGCGGTCGCCGACGGCCGTGGGCGCGCACGCGCTAGTCGACCGGCGAGCCGTTGGCCGTCAGGAGCACGTCGATGTTGCCGCGGGTCGCGTTGGAGTACGGGCACACCTGATGGGCCGAGCGCACGAGCGCGACAGCTTCGTCGGAGTCCTCGATCGCCGGCAGCGTCACGTGCAGCTCGACGGCGATCGTGAAGGCGCGCTGCTCGGTCGTGATCAGCGAGACCTTGGAGTCGATGGCGACCTCGCCCGTCTCCTGCTTGCTGCGCCGCGCGACGGTGCCCAGGGCGCCCTCGAAGCACGCGGCGTAGCCGACGGCGAACAGCTCCTCCGGATTGGTGCCGCCGCCCTGCCCGCCCATCGCCTCGGGCAGGCGCAGGTCGACCTCCAGCGCGCCGTCGCCCGTGCGGCCATGGCCGTTGGCGCGTCCGCCCGTGACGTGCGCCTCGGCGGTGTAGAGAGCCTTCGTCATGCGTTGCCTCCTGGTCGTTCGTTCGTGGTCAGCCGCAACCGCCGGCGTGCGTCGCCGGCTGGATGTCGAGAAGCTCGCCGCCCGTGTGGTCCACCTGCAGCGTCGTGTGGTCGAGCGAGAAGCGCTCGTGCAGCATCGCCTCCATCTCGCGCCGCGCCGCGTGGCAATCGCTGTCGCCGCGAACGAGCACGTGAGCCGACAGGGCGGGAAAGCCGCTGGTGATTTCCCAGACGTGCAGGTCGTGCACCTCGACCACCTCGGGCTGGGCCACGAGCGCACGTCCGATCGCCTGTGGATCGAGGTCCTTCGGCGCGGCCTCCATGAAGATGCGCCCGGACGCCTTGACGAGCGCCAGGCCCGAGCGTGTCATCAGCCCGGCGATCAGCAGCGAGACGATCGGGTCGGCGCGCTGAAAGCCGGTCAGCAGGATCACCGCGGCGGCGACCGCCGTGCCGATGAAGCCATAGAGGTCGGTGACGACGTGCTGAAAGGAGCCCTCGACGTTCAGGCTCCGCCGGTCGGCGCGCGCGAGCGTCCACGTCGCGGCGAGGTTCACGAGCACGCCGACGAGCGCGACGATCAGGATCAGCCAGCCGCGCACGACGGGCGGGTCGAACAGCCGGCGAATCGCCTCGTAGGCGATGAACGCGGCGAGGATCAGCAGCGTCACGCCGTTGGCCTGCGCGGAGAGGATCTCCACGCGACGCAGCCCGAACGTCATCGCACCCTTCGCCGGGCGCGCCGCCAAGCCGACGGCGACGAGCGAGAAGCCGATCGCGGCGGCGTCGGTGAGCATGTGCCCGGCGTCGGAGAGGAGCGCCAGCGAGTGCGCGACCACGCCCACGCCGACCTCCACCGCGACGAACGCGACGATCAATCCGAGGGCCAGCGCCAGCCGCCCGCGATCGGCGTCTGCGCGCACGGCGTGGGAGTGCCCGGAGTGCTCGTGAGCCACGAGGCTCACCATACGACGTGCAACCGCGCCCGAGCACGCCGCCCGGGGCGGGCGCCACGCTCATGCGCGACGATCAGTAGCGCCACGATCGCGCGACCGCCCCGCCGTGGGCGCGCCGCTTAGTCTCTAGCGATGCCCTCGGCTGAGCAGAGCGAGCGCACGCTCACGCCGCGCCGCACGACGCTCGCCTCGATCGCCGCGGCGGCGCTGCTCGTCGCGCTGAAGCTGGGCGTCGGCCTGGCGACGGGCAGCCTCGGCCTGATCTCCACGGGCATCGAGTCCAGCGGCGACGTGATCGCTGCCGTGCTGACGTTCTTCGCCGTGCGCCTTGGCGGTCGTCCCGCCGACCCCGAGCACCCCTATGGCCATCGCCGCGCGGAGAACCTCGGCGCGCTGGGCGAGGCGGGAATCCTGCTGGCAGGAGGCGTGCTGGTCGCCGTGGAAGCGATCGGCCACCTCGTGCGCGACGCGCGCCCTCCCGAGCTGCACTGGTACCTGTTCGCGGTGATCGCCGTGGCGCTGGCCGTCGACCTCAGCCGCACGTTCGTCTCGCTGCGCGTCGCGCGACGGTTCGCCAGCGCCGCGCTGCGCTCCAACGGGTTTCACTTCGCGGGCGACATGGCCGGCTCCCTGGCGGTGCTGATCGGGCTGCTGTCCGTGCACGCCGGCTTCGCGCAGGGCGACTCGGTCGCCGCGCTGCTCGTCGCGGCAATCATCTGCGCGGCGGCTGTACGGCTGATCGGCGAGAACGCCAACGTGCTGATGGATCGCACGCCCGCGGAGGCGCGCGAGGCCGCCGAGCAGGCGATAGCCGGAGTCGGCGCCGACATCGAGCTCAGCCGGCTGCGCCTGCGCGAGTCGGCGGGTCGCTACTTCGCCGACGTCGTCGTCGCGGTGCCGCCCGGTCAGGCCGTCGTCGAGGGTCACCAGTCGGCGAACCTGATCGAGGAGGCCGTCGAGAAGGCGCTGCCGGGCAGCGATGTCGTCGTGCACGTCGAGCCCCGCCGGCGCGGCTTGGACCTGCGCGATCGCATCCTCGCGATCGCGCTGGCCGAGCCGCTCGTGATGGAGGCCCACGACATCACGATCTTCGAGCAGGGCGACGCATTGAACGTCTCGCTGCACCTGAAGTTCCCGGCGGACCTGGACCTGCGCGAGGCCGAGCGGATCGCCGACCACGTCGAGCAGGAGATCTGCGCACGGCCCGGCGTGGCGGCCGTGCAGACTCACCTGGAGCCGCTGGAGCGGACGCTCTCAGAGCGCCCGGCGGACGTCGGCGCCGACATGCATGCCATACGCGAGATCGACCGGCTCGTGCGCGCGCGCACCGGA
>DATHJQ010000215.1:0-8055 GCA_035286505.1 Solirubrobacteraceae bacterium
GTGTTCGGTTCGGCGGTGCTGACCCTGCGAACGCTCGTGGCGAGCCCGTTTCGCCGGACGAGCTCCGCCGCACTCGCAGGCACGCTGGCGGCCCTGCGCTGGCTGCCGCGACTGGTGCGCGAACGCAGAGCACTGCGGCGCGGCTGCTCGCATCTGCTCGACCCCTGGCTGTCGCGCGCTCACGGGGCCGGGCCGGACCCAGGCGCGGATTGACGGCTTCGCGGACGACGTGGCGACCGTCGCGATGTCGGCGGTGCGCTCCCCCGCTGAGCCCTTCAGCGCGCTGTTTGCAGGCGACGTCGATCCCAGCCAGCCCGCAGGCGCGACAGCGCCCTCCCTGTGAGCAGCAGGACGGCGCCCAGAACCGAGGCGACGAACACGAGCTCGATCAGGTTCTGGCGGTAGGCGAAGACGAGCGCGGGCGCGCTGATCGCGTAGACGAGAAGCGCGGCCGTCGAGCCCGCGCGAGCGCGGGCCCACAGGTATCCGGCCACCGCGCCGGTGATCGCGACGAGCACGAGCGTCAACGCGGTGCCCGCGTCGATCAGGAAGCGATCGAGGAACGTGTAGGCGTTCCATTGCAGCGGCGCCCTGGTGAACGGCGCGGCGACGGGCACGCGGACGGCCGGGACGCCAAGTTTGCGCACGACGCCGCATGCGATCGGCGCCGTCGCGCAGCCATGCGCCCTGCCCCACGTGGTCGAGTCCGCGACGAGCAGGTCGAGCGCCGGGATGCCGGCCGTCATGTCCTCATAGGGCAATGCGAGCGAGCTCACCGCGGGATGGCGTGAGAAGAAGTTGTCGAACTGCCCGACCGTGCTGTTTGCGTAGGTTTTGCCGATGACGGCGCCGAGCCCGAAGAAGAGGGCGAGGACCGCCACCGCCGCCGCGAGCAGCATCGCCAGCAGCGCCCGGCGATTCACATCCGTTCCAGCGACGCCCAGCGCCGTGAGCGCCGCGATCAATGCGACCGCGATGAACCCCCTGCTCGTGGAGAAGTACGCGGTCGCAGAGCACGCAATCGCCGAGACCAGCCAGACGTGCCGCGAACGTCCCGCGCCCGCAAGGACACCGGCGAGCACGCACAGTGCGCCGGCCGCAACCGCGACCTCGACGTAACCGCCCGCCACCGGCGCTTCGGCGCTGGAGAGGTAGACCTTGACTTCGGTCGTTATGCGCAGCGCTCGTGTCACCCCGAACCGCGAGATGAGCTGCGAGAGGAACGCCGCGAGCGTCACGGCCAACAGGGCCAGCGAAAGCCGCGCCGCCAACTCCACCGCCGCGGCGTCGCCGCGCAGGCCACGAGCGGTCGGACGCCGCCCGGCGATCCTCGCGCCAAGCGGAACCGCTGCGGCGAAGGCCACGACCGATCCGCAGATCAGCCCCGCCGTGAGCCAGCTCAGGCTTCGGTAGGGAAGCAGCCGCAGCGCATAGAGGGCAGTCGAGACGGCCCACGAGCCGGCCCAGAGCTGGACGGGATGCAGCAGCGGGAGCCGTCGCAGGGCAAGGAGAAAGACCAGACCTGTGAAGACCGCGGGCAGGATCGAGCTCAAGGCGCCCCAAGGATGACACGGCGAGCGTCGGGTGAGCCGACAGTCCCGGCCTTGCCGCGCGACCTCGTGGGCCGGACCGGTGGATATGTGAGAATGGCCTCGATGAGGCTCTCTGCGACAGGCGGCCTCCGACCCGGCAGCAGGGGTCGGGGCGACTGCGACGGAGGCGACGGCGGCGAACGGTTGACGCGAAGGTTCCAAGGCGTCATGGCGGCAGTCTCGATCTGCATGTGTGTGGCGTTCGCGCTCGGATGCGGCGACAGCGCTCAGAAGCACGAGGCGCAGCAGCTCGAGAGCGCGAGCATCTTGTCGAGCACGGCGCCGCTCGGCCAGCGGCTGATCAAGCAATCGGAAATCCAAAGCACCCCGGACTCGGCCGCGCAACGCACGTTTCTGCGGCTCTGGTCGACGCTGCAGTTCGGCGCCTGGGACCAGGCCGAGCAGTTCTTCCAGCCCGGGCTGCGCGACACGATCGGGGTGGCCGTGCTGGCGCAGGGCCTGGCCCAGGGCAGTTTGATCTGGCAGGCGACCAAGCCGCGAATAGTCACGGCGCGTGTGACGGGCGAGACGGCGGCCATCACCTTTCTGGCGCGTGACGAAAAGGACAACGTCGCGCCCGCGTCGATCTCCTTCACGCGCACCCACGGAGTCTGGCTCGTCTCGTTCTTCTCCCTGCTCGACGGCGCGCTGCAGCGCGCTGTGCAGCTGCGCCTGCAGGCGCAGCTTGAACCGCTGGGAACCAAACCCTCCGCCGACGCGGTCCGCCAGGGCAGCGCGGCCGCGGCGCTCCAGAGCACTTATCTGGAACGTCAGCTCCGCCCGACGAGCGCAAAGGGGCAACCGCAGCGCCCACGATGAGTCGCCTTGACGCTCGCTGAGCGGTTGCTGGTGGGGTTCGGCCTCGCCGCCGCCGTGGCCTACCTGGCCACGCCCTACGCGATCGGGCTGGCCAATCGCCTGCAGTTCTACGACAGGCCGCTCGGCTACAAGGGCCACGTGCTGCCGACGCCGTATCTCGGCGGAGCGGCGGTCATGGCGGGGTTCGCGGTGGCCGCGCTGTCGGTCGACGGCGATTGGCAGAAGACGGCTCCGTTGGTGCTCGGAGCCGGGCTGCTCTGGCTGATCGGCACGATCGACGATCGCTGGACGGTCTCCCCCGCTCTGCGCGTGCTCGCGGAGCTGGCGCTGGGTGTGCTCGTGTGGCGAGCGGGTCTCGGCTGGAACCTGCACGCGGGAGACGCGCTCGATCTGGCGCTGACGTGCCTGTGGGTCCTTGCGATCGTCAACGCGTTCAACCTGTTCGACAACATGGACGGAGCGGCCGCGACGATGGCGCTGGTCGTCTCGGCGGGCGCCGCGCTGATCGGCGTCCTGCGTGGAGAGGTCTGGCTGGCGGCCGCCGCGGCGTGCCTGTGCGGAGCGTGCCTTGGCTTCCTCCCCCGCAACCTGTCCAAGCCGGCGCGGATCTTTCTGGGCGACGGCGGCAGCATGCCCGTCGGTTTCGCGGTCGCGGTTCTGGTGATGGCCGCCGCCGAGACAACGACGGTCGCCTGGCGCTCGCTGCTCGTCTCCCTGCTGCTCGTCGCGGTGCCCGCGCTCGACACGAGCCTCGTGATCGTCTCGCGCCGTCGCCGAGGGGTGTCGGTGCTGACCGGCGGACGCGATCACCTGACGCATCGAACGCGACGGCTGCTCTCGAGCTCGCGCGCCGTCGTGCTGGCGCTCGGCGTCGTTCAGGCGGCCACCTCGGTGCTCGCCGTGCTCGCCAGCGAAGGAGATTCATCCCTGCTGGTGATCAGCGTGAGCCTATACGTGCTCATGGCGGGCGGTGTGATCATCGTGCTCGACACGCAGCAGATCGAGGAGTTCCCCGTTGAGCGCGGCGGCAGGCTGTCGCTGAGCAAACGTGCGCTGGCATGTCTGATCGCGCTCGGCCTCGGCGCAGGGCTCAGCCCGTTCTTCTACGTCTACTACGACCCTCGCGAATGGGCGCCGATCGGGCTGGGAGTCACGCTCGTCTGCGCAATCGCCGTCGTGCTGCGGCCCGTGCGCGTGGCCGCGCCGGCGGCTCTGAGCCTCGCGGGGCTGCTTGGTCTCGGCGCATGGTCGCTGGCGTCCAGCGCCTGGGCGGAATCGGTCCAGAGCGCCGTCGTCGGCGGCAACCGCTGGCTGGTCTACGGCGCGCTGTTCCTGCTGATGCTGGCACTCGTCAGCCACGAGCGACGAGCCGCGGTTCTGCTCGGCGCAGCCACGGTCGGTGTGAGCGTGGTCGCGCTGTCGGTGCTCGTGCGAATGCTCGGCGACGACCCTGGGGCGCTGTTCCTGGACGGCCGGCTGAACTCCCCGCTGGGATACATCAACGGCGAGGGCTGCCTGTTCGCGATGGGCCTCTGGCCGTGGCTTGCCGCGGCCGAGGCGCGTCGCGCGATCGTCGCAGGACCTGCCGCCGCGATGGCGGTGCTGATGGCCTGCCTGGCGCTGCTCTCGCAGTCGCGCGGCACCGCTCTGGCGATGGCCGGGGCGCTGATGCTCGTCATGGCGCTTACGCCCGGACGCACCCGGCGCGCGTATGCGCTGCTGTTGATCGCGAGCGGCGTTGCGCTCGCGGCGCCCGACCTGCTGCACGTCTACGACGCCGCAGGAGGTGCAACGGTGAGCGCCGGCGTCAGCCACGCGGCGGGACGAGCGACGCTGCTGGCGATGCTGGGCGTCGGTTGCGTCTGGGCGCTGCTCGTCCTGGGCTGGCACAGCGTCGGCTCGGGCGTCGGACGGGCGCCCGCCCTGCGCCGCGCGGGGTCGCGCCTGCTGGTCGTTGCGGTGGTGATCGCGCTCGCGCTGGCGGTCGGCTTCTCGCATCGCATCGACACTGAGGCCAGCCGGCAGTGGCACGCCTTCGTGCACGTCGGCGAAGCCGGCGAAAGCACCGCGCCGTCCTCCCCCTCGACGAACCGCTCTCGCCTGCTCTCGGGCGCCGGCAATCGATATGACTACTGGCGCATCGCCTGGCAGGCGTGGACCCGCCACCCGCTCGACGGACTCGGCGCGGGCAACTATCCGCGCACCTACTTCGAACGACGTTCCACGACAGAGGACGTCGAGCAGCCACATTCGCTCGAGCTGCAGACGCTGTCGGAGCTGGGGCTCGTCGGCGCGCTGCTGCTCGGCGCGTTCATCGTGGGCGTCGGCTGGGGGACGTTGAGAACGCGTCGCACTGCGTCGCGCACGCCGCTTGTCCGGGCGCTGATGGTCGGCGGCCTGGGCTCCTTCACGGCGTGGCTCGTTCAAGCCAGCGTCGATTGGATGCAGCTGCTGCCCGGGCTCACCGCGGTCGCGCTGGTCGCCGCAGTGCTGCTGATCTGGCCGCGCGCGCAGCCGGTCACGTCGCCACAGGCCGGTCGGCGCCCGCGCCTGGCGCTGGCGCTCGCCGACAGGCGCGCCCTCGCGTTGGGCGCCTCGGCGATCGTGCTCGCGCTGATCGTCAGCGGAGCGAGCCTCAGCCGGCAGGGGCTCTCCGACCTGTTCCGCTCGCGCGCGCAGCGCGAGCTCGACACGAACCAGGGCGCGGCGATCGCGGACGCAGACCGTTCGCTGGAAATCGACGGCGACGCCGTGCAGACCTACTACGTGAAGGCGGCGGCGCTCGCGCGCTTCGACCAGGCCCGGGCGGCCGAGGCCGCGCTGACGATGGCGCTCGCGCGCGAGCCGCAGAACTACGTCACGTGGACCCTGCTGGGCGATATCGCCGCGCGGCGGGGACGCCTGCGCGCGGCCAAGACCAACTACGCCTACGCGCACCGCTTGAACCCACTGAACAGAACCCTCTCGCAGCTCGCGCTCAATCCGCGCGAGGACCTGCACTAGCTGGTCACGAGCTTGACAAGAGGCTATCTTCGGTTGCGTGCGTGCCAAACGTCTGTCAACGGCCGGGGCGCTCGTCTTGCTCGCAACAACCTGCCTCACGACCCCGCAGGTCGCGTCGGCCCTCGAGCCGGGCGTGCACGTCGACCCCGGCTCGCCCGCGGCGAAGGAGTACGCGCTGCCGCTGAACCAGGCGCGCCGGACGGGCGCGCAATCGACGGGCTCAAGCTCCTCGGAAACGCCGTTCGGCGCCGGAATCAAGCCTCCGGACTCGGGCGGCTCGAACGGCGGGGGCGCGACGCACGGCTCGGGCGCTGCTCGCGGCGCGCCTCGATCCGGCCAGGGCACCGGCGCCGCGGGCGCACAGCTGCCGCCGGCCGTGCAGCGCGCCGTCGACGCACAGCGCTCGAGCGGAGGTGGCGGTTCGCTTCCCGTGCTGATCGGCGGCGGCGTCGCCATCCTCGTGCTCGGCGCGTTCGGAGGGACCGTCCTTAGACGAAGCCGCCGGCCACTGCTCGGCGACGACCATGCCCGCTAGGTGAAGTTCCTCATAACAGGGGGCGCGGGCTTCATCGGCTCGCACCTCAGCGACCTGCTGCTCGAGAACGGGCACAGCGTCCACGTACTGGACGACCTCTCGACGGGGCAGATGCAGAACATCGAGCACCTGCAAGGTCATCGCGGCTTCGACTGCACGGTCGCGAGCGTGACCGACGAGGCGGTGATCGCGCGCCTGATCGACGACGCCGACGTCGTGGTGCACCTGGCGGCTGCCGTCGGCGTACGGCTGGTCGTGGAGAATCCCGTACGGGCGATCGAGACGAACGTGCATTGCACGGAGATCGTCCTCGCCCACGCCGACAGGCGGCGCAAGCCCGTCCTGCTCGCATCGACCAGCGAGGTGTACGGCAAGAGCGATGCGCTGCCGTTCAAAGAGGACGGCGATCTGCAGATGGGCGCGACCGACAAAGCCCGCTGGGCCTATGCGTGCTCGAAGGCGATCGACGAGTTCCTGGCGATGGCCTACTGGCGCGAGCGCGACCTGCCGATCCTGGTCGCGCGCCTGTTCAACACGGTGGGCCCGCGCCAGACCGGACGCTACGGCATGGTCGTCCCGCGGCTCGTCGGCCAAGCGCTGGCGGGCGAGCCCTTGACGGTGTATGGCGACGGCACGCAGACACGCTGCTTCTGTCACGTCGCGGATGTCGTCCGGGCGCTGCGCGCGCTGATCGACGAGCCGCGGGCCTACGGCAACGTCTTCAACGTGGGCGCCACCACGGAGATCTCCATCCTCGATCTGGCCGAGCGAGTGGTCGGTGTGACGGGCTCTCGGTCGGAGATCCGCTTCACGCCATACGACACGGCCTACGGCAAAGGCTTCGAGGACATGTACCGTCGGGTGCCCGACACCGCCAAGATCCATGCTCTGGTCGGCTGGTCGCCGAGCCATTCGCTGGAGGACATGATCCGCGACGTGGCGGGCGATCGCCGACCGCGCTGAGCCGCCGCTGGCGCCTCGACTCCGCGCGTTCGGACCGACCGCGCGGGCCATCAAACGTTTGATGCTCGGCCGACGTGGGTAGCGAGACGGTGTTTGAAGTAGTTGTCAGACGGTGTTAGTCTTGGGGAGCACTGCGCGGGAGCGAGGCGATCCTGGAGGCCGCCGAGCTCGGAGACAAGGAGGGAGACAACAATGGAACGGGCACGGAGGATGGGGCTCTGCCTTGCTGCAGTGCTGACGATCGGCGCCATCGCCGCGTCCGGCGCATCGGCGGCGGAATACGAAATGGAAGGCGTCCCGGAATTTGGGCGATGCCAGCCTGCGGCCACGCCGAAAACCGGCGAATACAAAGGCTCGCACTGCCTGGCGCCGGCGTTCGGCAAAGGCAGCTACAACTGGTCGCCCGGGCCTGGGCCGAAAAACAAATTCGAAGGAACGATGGCGTCGACGACGCTCGAAACCGTCGGCAAATTCAAGGTGTCGTGCAATTTTGGCGTCGCACGGGGCGCATACGTCAGCCCGAAGACGGTGTCGGTGACGCTCGAACTCGTGGGATGCGTGACACCCACCCTGCAGAAGTGCCAGAACGGGCCGGAAGAAGCCGAAATCGAAACGACGGTCGAAGGCGAACTCGGGTTCATCAAAGGTGGCACGAAACCGATCGTCGGCCTGGACCTCAAGCCGTCGCCGGCAATCTCCTTCACGTGCGGGCTGCTTCCGGAAGTTCTGACCGTTGTCTCCGTGTCGGGTTCGGTGATCGGCGCGATCAAGCCGCCCAACAGCATGCGCAGTGCATTCAAGCTCAGCTACGTGGCGACGAACGGCAAACAGAACCCCGAAAAATTCGAAGAAGGCGTGAAAGACACGCTCTCGCTCATGCGCACGACCGGCCTTGAATCGAGTACCGAACAGGCCGGGTTGACGATCATCGGCGTCGAAGAAAAACCGAAAGCGCTGATCGTCGAAAACGAAGAACCAATCGAGATCAAAGCGAAGTAGCGCAGCGGCGCGGCGTCTTCAGACGCCGCGCCAGTCGTGTCTCAGGCTACGCCGGGGCGACGGCCACGATCGCACGATCGTCCAGCGCCGCATCGAATCACGAGTCGGGGGTTAGTGAGGCAGCGATCCGCGCGGCCCCCCTGC
>DATHJQ010000216.1:0-5709 GCA_035286505.1 Solirubrobacteraceae bacterium
GCGGTCACGCCGCCGCCGCCGAGGCCCTCGCGGCGCTGGAGCTCGCCCCGCCGACGCCCGGCGAGGCGCAGTTCGCCAGCGATGTGCAGGGCGCCGGCCGCCGATGAGCCGTGTGCTCGTCGCCGCGCCGCTGGCGCTCGAGGAGGCGCTGATCCGTTCGGCCGTGCGAGGGGCGCGCGTGCGAAAGACCGGCATGGGGCCCGACAAGTCACTGGTCGCCGCGCGGGCGCTGGCGCGCGAGCCCGCCGACGCGCTGCTCGTGCTCGGCTTCTGCGGCGGCCTGGACGCGCGGTCGCGCCCGGGCGAAGTGATTGTCGCCGACGAGGTGCTGGCGGCGGCCGACGAGGGACACGAGCCCGTGCGGGTGGCTTGCCACGGCTCGCAGCAGCTGGCTGGCGCGCTCGCCGCCGCCGGCCTGACGGTGCGCCGGGGACCGATCGTCGGCGTCGCCAAGGTCGCCACCGGCGAGCGGCGCGAGCAGCTGCGCGCGGCGGGGGCGCTGGCCGTCGACATGGAGTCGGCGTGGCTGGCCGCAGGCGCGGCGGGGCGGCCTTTTTCGGTCGTGCGCGTGGTGCTCGACAGCCCCAGCCATGAGCTGTTTCGCCCACAGGCGCTGGGCGGGGCTGTGCTGGCCGCGCGCGTGCTGCGCCGCGCTTCGGCCGTCGCGCTTCCCCACCGGGACACGGCGGGCTAAGGTACGGGCATGGCAGTCCGGGTCAGGCAGAGCACGCGCATGGGTTGGTACCTGATGCGCCAGCGCCTGGCCAAACGTGACAAGTTCCCGCTGATCGTCGAGCTCGAGCCCTTGTTCCAGTGCAACCTGGCCTGCTCGGGCTGCGGCAAGATCCAGCACCCGGAGCACGAGCTGCGTCGGCGCATGCCCGTCGAGCAGGCGATTGGCGCGATCGAGGAGAGCGGCGCGCCGATGGTCTCGATCGCCGGCGGCGAGCCGTTGATCCACCCGGAGATCCACGTGATCGCCGACGAGCTGCTCAAAAAAAAGAAGTTCGTCTACCTGTGCACCAACGCGCTGCTGCTGGAGAAGAAGCTCGAGAACTTCAAGCCGAGCCCGTACTTCTCATGGGCGGTGCACATGGATGGCCTACGGGAGCGCCACGACGCCTCGGTCGAGCGCGAGGGCGTCTTCGACAAGGCCGTCGCCGCGATCAAGGCGGCGAAGGCGGCGGGCTTTCGCGTCACCACGAACACGACGTTCTTCACGCAGGACTCGCCGAAGACCGTGCGCGAGGTGCTGGACTTCCTCAACGACGACCTGCAGGTCGACGAAATGATGATCTCGCCGGCGTACGCCTATGAGAAAGCGCCCGACCAGGAACACTTCCTCGGCGTGACCGAGACGCGCAAGCTGTTCAAGGAGGCCTTCGCCGACGGCCGGCGCAAGAAGTGGCGCCTGAACCACAGCCCGCTGTTCCTCGACTTCCTCGAGGGCAAGGCCGAATTCGACTGCACCGCGTGGGGCATTCCCAGCTACTCGCTGTTCGGCTGGCAGCGCCCGTGCTACCTGATGGCCGACGGCTACACAGAGACCTACAAGGAGCTCTTGGAGACGACCGACTGGGACAAGTACGGTCGCGGCAAGGATCCGCGCTGTGAAAACTGCATGGCGCACTGCGGCTATGAGCCGACCGCCGTGCTGCAGACGACCAGCTCGCTGCGCCAGTCACTCCGCGCGCTGGCCGGCTGAAGCCTCATCGCCGGGCCCGGATGCCGCCACTGGGCCCGCGTCAGCGAGCGCGTCATCCCCCGGCGATCGCTCCCGGGCATGCTCGGACTGCGCCTCGGCGCGAATATCGCGCCACGTCAGGCCCTCGCCCAGCAGCGCCGGGACGCCTAGCGCCAGCGCCGTAAGCACCTCGACGGCCTGCAGGATGATCCCGTAGGCCAAGCCGCGGCCGCCGCCGACGCCGTAGGCCGCAAGCACGACCAGGCAGGCCGCCTGAAAGACGCCGACGTTGGAGGGCGTCGCCGGCAGGATCGCGCTGACGTTGACCGCCAGCAGGATCGCCGCCGCCGCGGCCAGTCCGGCCTTGTGCTGCAGCCCGAGGGCGAGCAGGACCATGTAGCAGGCCAGCCACTGAAGCGCCCAGGCGAGCAACTGTGCGCTGATCGCCGACGATCCGTAGCGCGGACGCGTGAACACGACCAGCCCACGGCGCGCAAGCGCGAGCATCCCCGAAAGCGCGTTTCCCCAGCGCGCGATGCGCTGTGAGCGTGCGTGCTGGGCGAGCGCCAGCAGCCGCGGGCCCGCGACGACCAGGCCGCAGATCAGCAGCGGGATCGCGATCGCCGTAACGATCCCGGCGGGGTGGCCGCTGAGCAACGGCACGCCCGTGAACGTCACCGCCGCGAGGATCCCCAGCGCGAGCAGGTTGATCAGCGTCTGTGAGAACACGGTGCCCGCGACGATCGGAAGCTGGCGCCGGTTCGAGCCCTTCAGGCGGCGCGTCAGGACGATCACGCGCGTCGGCTCGCCGACGCGTCCGGGGACGACCGCCGAGGCCATCACGCCGATCATCGTCGCACGCGTCACCGCCGGCCAGGGAATCGTCGTCTCCGGCAGCGCGGCGCGCAGCGTCTGATGCCAGGAGACCGAGCGCAGAACCAGCGAGCTTGCCATCAGCACGAAGGCCCCCGCGACCCAGCCCGGACTGGCCGTTATCAATGCGTGGCCGATGCGATGCAGCCCGAGCCGCGACAGCGCGAATGCGAGCAGTCCGGTGAGCAGGATCGCCGCGACGATCAGGCCGACGCGCCGGTGCCGGGCGCGCCTGCGCCGTGCCGGCGGATTGTCATGGGCGCCCATCTCGCGGGGTCTATCAGAGTCGATAGCCGGTTCTGCACTTGACCGGACGCAGGGCGACCCGTGACCGGCGGCGGACAGCGACTAGGCTGCGCCCTCGGCGCGGCTGCGCTCGGCGCGGCGCGTCGCGCTGGACGCGGAGGTGGCCGCGGTCGCCCGGCGCAGCTGTGCGACAGTGCCCGCCTCCGGCACGACGCGGGCGCTGAGGATCGCGATGTCGTCGCGCACGGTCTCATCGAGCTCGACGAGGCCTAGCAGCGCATCGATCGCCTCCTGCGCATCGCTCGGCGAGCGGTGCTGCAGCTGCTCGATCATCTGCTCGGGGGTGACCGTCTTGGCCGGCGCATGCGCCTCCATCAGCCCGTCGGTGTACAGGGCGAGCGAGTCGCCGGCCTGCATCACGGCGGCGGCCTCCTCGATGACCGGGTCGGCGAAGACGCCCAGCAGCGAACCACGCTCGCCGAACTGCGCGACCGCGCCATCGCAGCGCGTGAGCAGCGCCGCGGGATGACCGGCCGACGCGACCGTAAGGGCGACCTCGCCGCCGGTCATGCGCAGGTTGACGAGGATCGCCGTGGCGAAGCGGCCTTGGAAGTCCTGGTCGAGCATCACGCGGTTGACCTGACAGAGCACAGCGCGCGGGCTCGTCGCGTCGCGCGCATAGGCGACGGTCGTGTGACGGAGAAAGCCCGTCAGCGCGGCGGCCTCCGCGCCCTTGCCGCACACGTCGCCGACGACCAGCCAGCAGCTGTGCTCGTCGCCGAAGACGTCGTAGAAGTCGCCGCCGACTTCGCTGCCCGCGCCCAGCGGCCGAAAGAAGCTCGCCAGTTCCAGGCCGGGGATCACCGGAAGCACCGCCGGCATCAGGCTGCGACGAAGCGTCTGCGCGACACGCGTGCGCTCGGCGTACAGCCGCGCGTTGTCGAAGGCCATGGCCGCGCGCCCACTGAGGTCTTCGAGCACGTCGAGCACGCCGCGACCGTAGTGCGTGTCGCCGTCGATGTGCAGGAAGGAGATCGCTCCGTGCGTGCGCCCGCGCGCGATCATCGGAAAGACCGCCGCCGAGCGGTAGCCCGCGCTGCGCATGAAGCGCTGGTGCTCTTCGCCCTGCGCGGCCTGGGCCAGCTGGTCTTCGTCGGCGAGGTCGTCGATCACACACGGTTTGCCGCTGGCGAGAGCGCGCGCAACGGGATGGTCGCCGCTGAGGTCCAGGGGAACGCGACGGCGCAGGCTTTCCACGCCTTCGGCCACGTCCGGGGCCAGCGCCGCCGCCACCGTGCTGGTGATCTCGCCGTTGCGATCCAGCAGGTCGATCACGCACAGCTCGGCCAGCTCGGGAACGGCGGCGCGGGCGAGGTTGCGCAGCGCCTCGGCGGGATCCAGGGAGGTGTCGAACGACGCCGTCGCGTCGATCAGGAATTTCAGCCGGCGGCGATGCTCGCGCACGCCGTTGAGCGCCAGGTGGATCACGCCGCTCGTCAGCACCGCGAGCACGATCCCCACGCATGCGACGGCGCCGAACGTTTCCGAGACGTCTTCGTAGGCCAGCGGCGCCAGGAACGCCAGCACCGACGCGGCCAGCACGACGAGAAACCGGCCGCGCGGCTGAAAGCCCGCCGCATGACCGATCGCGAACAGATAGATCAGCGCGAACGGGCTGTTGGCGCCGCCGGCCGACGCGCACAGCACGACGATCAGCACGACTCCCCACAGGTCGCCGGCGAACGCCAGCGTGAGGTTGGCGCGATCGCGCAGCGCCACCACCGTCAGCGCGGCGGCGACCAACAGCGCCGTGACGGCCACGGCGGCGACCGCCTCGGGCGCGCGCACATGGGGAATCAGCAGCGCCGTCGAGCACAGCAGCGCACCGACCACGTACAGCCCCGCCTCGGCGAGAATCGCGGCGCGCACTTCGCGTCTACTCAGCGCAGGCCGACGCCGCAGCCCCGGCTCCGGCGCGACTTTGGAGACCATTCCCGTGCCCGTCATCCTCGCTCTCCCAAACAGGGCGTCCCTTACGCACAACCTCCGCAATACGACCGGTCGCCCCGATCGCTCGCACTATCGTAAGCGACGACCGCCCACGCGTTGCGTTCTGCCCGACGCCGGCACACCTCGTGCCATGCCCGCGCGCGATCGCGCGGGCCGATCGTGCTCAGGCCGGCTCGCGCTCGGCGTCGACGGCGAACGGCCGCAACCCTTCGCGGATCCATGCGGGCAGCTCGGTCTTGGCCCACGTGTCGGTGGCCACGCAGACATGGCGAAGCGTGCCCGTCACGAGCAGCTCCTGCTCGCGCAGCACGTCGATCTGCGTGGTGACCGAGGTGACGCCGATGCGCGTCGGCTGCGCGCGCAGCTGCAGCTCGTCGTCGAAACGCGCCGGCGCGCGAAAGCTCACGTTCGCGTCCGCGACGACGGCGTCGATGCCGCGCTGCACCATCTCCTGCCAGGGTCCGATCGCCGCCCGCCACAGCTCCGTGAAGACGACGTCGAAATACAGCAGGTAGTTGGCGTTGAAGACGATGCCCTGCGGGTCGCACTCGCCGTAGCGCACACGCAGCTTGTGGACGAATGGCGAGGCCATCGGCTGCACGCTAGCGAGGCCATGCGGCGAGCGCTGCGTTGTCCCCGGTTCGGGCCTAGCGCCCGCGGGCGTCGGGCGGCACGCGGCGAAAGCGCCACAGCGCCTTCTGCTCGTCCAGGCTGAGCAGCTTCCAGCGCGCAGCCTGCGTCGACCAAACGGACACGCGGGCGTCGAGCACGCTGCGCATCCTCTCGAGCACGCCTACGGTGTCACGTGCGCCGACGTCCTGGGCGAGCACTCGCCCGCTGAGCACGTCCACCACCTTGAAGCGCTGCTTGGCGGGCGGCGCGGGCTCGTGCGGGCG
>DATHJQ010000217.1:0-3290 GCA_035286505.1 Solirubrobacteraceae bacterium
ACGGCGTGCGTCGCAGCCGAGGTCCACTGCGCATGCGGCGAGAATGCCGCCAGCAAATCGCCACCGCGGCGGGTCAGCTCGTGCAGCGCGTGCTCGTAGTCTGTCCAGGAGCGATCGAGCTCGTGCGCCAGCTCGATGTGACCTGCACGGCGCATTCCCCGCGCGTCCTCAGCGTGCGTGTGGCGTCGCACCTCGCCGGCGAAACGCGTGAAGCGCTCCTGCCAGCCGGGGGCTTCCAGCTGGTCGCAGAGCACGGGCGTCAGCGACAGCGTCAACGGCGCGCCCGAGTCGAGCACGTCCAGCAGCGGCAGATAGCTGCCGACGATCGCCTCCCACAGCCACTCCTCACCGAACGGCCACGTCCCGAAGCCCTCGACGTAGGGCATGTGCGTGTGCAGCACGATCGCCAGCGCGCCGCGATCGCCCGCCGATCTACGCTCCCGCGCGCCTACGGCCGGCACACCGCGAGGAAGTCCAGCGCCGAGTCCAGCCGCGCCGCGCCGGGACCGCGCAGGGCGAAGTCCGAGACGGCGATCGCCGGCGTGAAGCGGTCGTAGAAGCGCTCGCTGAGTCCCAGCCGCCGATGCACGGCGTCCCAGCCCAGGCGCAGCGCCAGCTCGTGCGCGCGCAACCTGCGAGCGTGGAACAGGCCATACATGCGTACGTCGGAGAAGCACGAGCGACACAGCCGCTCGAACTCCGCCGCGCGGTACTCGTGCACGTGCCATGGGTTGCCCGAGCGCTCGGCGCCCTTCGGGGCGAGCGTGAGCACATTGGGCGTCGACACGAACACCACTCCCCGCTCGCCGCCGGTCTGCCCAGGCGCCCGCGCAGGCCCGCCGTCGCCGTTGCCGTTGCCGTTGCCGGCCACCAGCGTTGCGAAATGTGCGAGCGTCGCCCCCGGGTCGGTCAGGTGCTCGACCGTCTGCAGGAACACGACCGCATCGGCCGGCTCTGAGAACTCGTCGACGAGATCGCGCTCGAAGCGCAGGTTCGCCCGCCGGTAGCGCAGCCGCGCGTGCTCGTGCGCCTCGGGATTGGCGTCCACGCCGACTACGAGGTGGGCCGAGCGCGCGAGCACGTCGGCGCCGTAGCCCTCGCCGCAGGCCATGTCGACCACGCGCAGCCCCGCCACGCGCGCGGCGATCCACTCGTATACGACGAGGTGACGGCGAAACCAGTAGTTCTCCGCGGGCACGTCGGGCAGCGTGCGCTCGCCGGTCAGGGCGAGCGGAGGGACGCCGTCGGGCTGATCGCGCTGCTCGAGCTTCGATCGGTCGAAGTGGACTGAGGTCAAGAGATGCCCTCTGTCAGAGCCATCAAGCCCAGGAAGAAAGGCGCGGGAGCACGGCGCGCGAGTATATGGTGCCCGACCGTGCCGCCAGCTCTGAGCGACGAGGAGATCCGCGAGGTCAACACCCGCTACCACGACGTGGCGGCAAACCACTACGACGCCAAGTGGGGCATCGACTTCGGCGACGTCGGGCGCGAGCAGGTGCTCGCGAAGGTTGACAAGGCCGTGGGGCACAGGCCCGACGGTTGGGCGCGCTCGTTGGAGATCGGTGCGGGGACCGGCTATTTCACGCTCAACCTGCTCCGCGCCGGTCTGATCGGCCGGGCGACCTGCACAGACATCTCACCCGGAATGCTCACGGCGCTGCGCGCCAACGCGCAGCAACTCGGGCTGGACGTGCGCACCGAGCAGGTCGACGCCGAGCGCCTGCCATTCGCCGACGAGAGCTTCGATCTGGTGCTCGGCCACGCCGTCCTGCATCACATCCCCGACCTTGACCGCGCGTTCGCCGAGTTCGAGCGCGTGCTCGCCCCGGGCGGCAGCGTGCTCTTCGCGGGCGAGCCCTCCCGCTACGGCGATCGCCTCGCGCGCGCACCCAAGCGCGCGGCCGGCGCGTTGGCGCCCTTGTGGCGCCGCGCGATCGGCGCGCGCGCCGCGCGGCCCGACGATGCGGGTGGGTCGGCCGCGGGCCTGGAGGGCTGTGTCGACGTGCATGCGTTCGCGCCGGCGCAGCTGCAGAGGGCGGCCGCAGCGGCCGGCTTGACCGATGTGCGCATCACCGGCGAGGAGCTGCTGGCCAACTGGTTCGGCTGGACCAACCGCACGCTGGAGGCGACTGCCGAGCCCGCCGACGTGCCCTGGGCGTGGCGCCAGTACGCCTATCGCGGCTACCTGATGCTGCAGGGGCTGGACCGTCGCCTGCTGGAGTCGCGCCTGCCGCCGGCGATCTTCTACAACCTGCTGATCTGCGCGCGCAAGCCCCGCCGAGCTTGAACGCGCCGGGCCCCGGCACTGCTCACCGCCCGCCTCGCCAGCCGCCCCACAGCCCAGCGCCGCCGCCACCACAGCCCAGCGCCGCCGCGTGCCACGACAGGCGCCGCGTCCCGATCGGGGTTGAGCCGGGCGCCTAGACTGGCGAAGATGCCCGAGCGAGTCTCCAGGGGCTTTCCGCTGTTCCCGCTGGGAATCGTCGCGCTGCCCAGCGAGAGCGTCCCGCTGCACGTCTTCGAGGACCGCTACCGGCGGATGGTCGAGCAATGCCTGCGCGCCGAGCCGGGGTCGCCACAGCGTGAGTTCGGCATCGTCTGGCTGTCCGACGAGGAGCTCAAGGAGATCGGCTGCGCGTGCGACGTCGAGCGCGTGCTCGAGCGCATGGACGACGGCCGGCTGAACATCATCGCCCGCGGCACGCGGCCCTTTCGCCTGCTCGAGCGCCAGGACGACCTGCCATACCCGGCCGGTGTCGTCGAGTTCCTCGGGGAGGTCGGCGACGAGATCCCCGATGAGGTCGCGGCCGCCAGCGCACGCGGGCTGTATCGCGATCTCGTCGAGCAGGCCACCGATCGACGGCTGGACGACCAGGAGCTGGCGATGATGGGCGCCTATCAGATGGCGGGCACGGTCGAGTTCGACAAGGACGCCAAGCAGGAACTGCTCGAGCTGCGCTCGGAGAACGCGCGCCTGCGATTGCTGGCGATGCTGCTGACCGCCGCGATCAAGCGACTCGAGATGATCGACCGCGCGCAGACGCGCGCGCAGTCCAACGGCAAGGTGCGCTTCGGCTGACCAAGCCCTCGGCCGAGACCTGCCGGCGCCTACTCGGGCAGTCGGCACACGCGCTGGGCCGTGCGCAGGACGAACAGCGCCATGCGCCGGAAGACCGCCGGCTGTCCCGCGGAGTTGTCGCTGAAGCTCACCGAGCCGGCTTCGTCGCGCACGCGGTAGCTGAGCACCGATTTTGGCCTGGGCGCAAGCGCCATGTGCTGGGAGGCCGGAT
>DATHJQ010000218.1:0-4645 GCA_035286505.1 Solirubrobacteraceae bacterium
CCAACCCAGCCAGTCCTCGGCGCCGAGCAGGGCCTCGATCGCCATCAGCCGCTCGGGCGTGTCGGGGTGCGCGGGCATCAGCTCGCGCGGATCGTGCTCGAGCGAGGAGGGGTGTGAGAAGTACAGGCCGTTCACGACGGCGTGATGATCGCTCAGAACACGACGGTCGTGGCGCCCGCACGCAGCACGCGGTCTTCGCAGTGCCATTGCACCGCGCGCGCGAGCACCGTGCGCTCGATGTCCGAGCCGAGGCGCATCAGCGCGGGCACGTCGTCGCGGTGGGTGACGCGCACGGTGTCCTGCTCGATGATCGGGCCTTCGTCGAGCCCCTCGGTGACGTAGTGGGCGGTGGCGCCGATCAGCTTCACGCCGCGTCGCTTTGCCTGCTCGTAGGGGCTGGCGCCGGCGAATGCGGGCAGGAACGAGTGGTGGATGTTGATCAGGGGGACGTCGAGCGCGTCGAGCAGCTCGCTGCTGAGGATCTGCATGTAGCGGGCCAGCACCACGAGATCGGCCTGCTCGGCGCGCAGCAGCTCGAGCAGGCGCCGCTCGCTCTCTGGCTTGCTGTCGACGGCGACTGGGATGTGCACGTAAGGGAGGCCGAAGGACTCGACGTCCTCGCGCAGGTCGGGATGGTTTGAGACGACCACGCCCACGTCCATCTCCAGCTGGCCGCGGCGCCAGCGCCACAGCAGGTCCAGCAGGCAATGGTCCTGGCGCGAGACGAGGATCGCGACGCGCTTGGCGACCCCGGCGTCCCACATCCGCCATTGCATGTGCAGCGGCTCTGCGACCTCGCGCGCGAAGCGCGATTGCAGCTCCTCGCGCTGGGCATCGGTCAGCTGCAGGTCGAACTCCACGCGCATGAAGAACGTGCCGCCGCGCGGGTCCGTCGTGTGCTGATCGGAGCGCACGATGTTCGCTCCGACGTCGGTCAGCAGGCGCGAGCTGGCGGCTACGATGCCGGCGCGATCGGGACAGGAGATCAGCAGCCGCGTGATCGCGCCGGGGCCTCTCGAGCGCTCGGGCTCGCGCGCCTGATCGGCCGGCTGCTCTGGTCGCTCGGACACGCCTTGCAGGATAAGCGCCCGGCCCGGAGCGCGACAACGACTCACTCCATGGGCGCGCGCTGCGGGTATTCGTGCAGCGAGATGAGTCTGACCGGGCCGTCGAGCACGCGATAGCTGTGCGCACGATCGGCGCGGAAGCTGATCAGGTCCCCCCTGTGGAGCACCTCGGTGAAGGAGTCCGTGCTGATCTCCACGCAGCCGCTGGTGACGGTGACGTGCTCGAACAAGCCGGTGACGTGGGGCTCTGCGTGATGCACGGCGCCGTGCTCGAGGGCGATCGTGTAGATCTCGATCAGCGCACCGCCCGTGCGCGTGAGCAGGTGGCGGACGACGAGTCCCTCTCCCTCCAGTCCGGCCTCGTCGACAGCGATGACGGGGCAGTCGCGCTCGCGAACCAGCGACATGTCCGCGGCGGGCGACTCATCGTGGAAGAGGCTCGCGAACGGCACGCCGAGCGCCGAGGCGAGCGCGCCGACCGTGTCGATCGAGGGGTTGCCGTGGCCGCGCTCGATCAGCGAGACGGTTGACTTGGCGACACCGGCCTGCTCGGCGAGTGCGGCCAGGGTCATCTCCCGTGTGGTGCGCCAGCGGCGCAGGTTTCGCGCGATCGGCCTAGCGGCGCCGTGCGCCGCGCCGGCTCTAACGCTCATTTTGTCGCACCGTCCATAGTCAAATTGGCTGACTAAATGGGATGTTATACCTTTCCGAGGGTTGACATCAAAGGGTCCTATTCGGTCGTTGCGAATTGGTCTGTGGATGTGCGACGATGCGGCTGTTGTGCCAAAGCTAGGGATGGGGCCGATAAGACGTGAGCAGATCTGCCGGGCGGCGGCCACGGTGATCGCACGAGAGGGCTTCGCCGGCACGACGATGCGAGTGGTCGCCGAAGAGGCAGGCGTGAGCACGGGCATGCTCAACCACTACTTCGCCAACCGACAGGACCTGCTGATGCACGCGCTGACGTTCGTCTCCGAACGGGCGCACGGCCGCATGGTCCTGGCGTTGGACGGCGTTCCACCGGGACGCGAGCGGATCGTCGCGCTGCTCGACGCCGTGCTTGCCGACGGGGACGACCAGGACTCCGGCGAGACGTGGCGTGTGTGGATCAACGCCTACGGCGAGGCGATGCGCCTACCGCAGCTGCGTCACGCGATCGAGTCTCGCTTGAACAGCTGGTACGCGCTGATCGACTCCGCGCTGGAGGGCGTCGTGCCCGCCGAGCCCGACGACGGGATCCCGTGGAGCTGGCGCCTGGACGCGATCCTCAACGGCCTCGCGATCCGCGCGCTGACCTCAGAGACGGCGCTGGACCCGGTGCAGATCCGCGACGAGGTGATCCGCACGCTCCCGCGCGACGTCGCGGCCGTGGCCTGAGCGACCGTCGCACCGCTGCCCTCGGCGGCCCGCGCGAGGGCGCTAGACCTCGCCCGGCTGCGAGCGCGGCGGCAGCGACGGCTCGACGCGCAGGAGTCGCGCGGGCAGCCGCGGCAGCCACCAGTTCCAGCGGCCGAACAGCGAAACCACGGCCGGCACGAGCAGCGCGCGGATGACGGTGGCGTCGAGCAGGATGCCGGCGGCCAGACCCGTGGCGAGCACTTTGACTTCGGTCTCGGGCCCGGAGGCGAGCGACAGGAAGGCGAGGAACAGGATCAGCGCGGCGCTCGTCACGAGCCGGCCGGTTCGCCCAATGCCCCGCACGACGGCCGTGTCGGTCCTGCCGGTGGCGTCATATTCTTCGCGCATGCGGGCGAGGATGAACACCTCGTAGTCCATCGACAGGCCGAACAGGAACGCGAACACCATCAGCGGGATCCAGGCGGTGATCGAACCGGTCGCGGAGATGCCCCAGATCAGGTCCGAGCCGTGGCCGCGCTGCCAGATCAGGTCGAGCACGCCCCAGGCGGCGCCGACGCTGACGATGTTGAGTATCACGGCCTTCAGGGGCAGCAGCAGCGACCGGAACGCGCGCGCCAGCAGGATGAACGTGATCACGGCGATCAGCGCGATCATCAAGGGGAAGTTGCCGTAGACAGCGTTGATGAAGTCCTCGTTCTGCGCGCTGAGGCCGCCGAGCCGTACGCCGTCGCCGGCTTGATGCACGGTGGCGCGCACGCGATCGAGCACGTCACGACCGGCCGCCGAGGAGCCGTCGGGGATTTGCAGAGCGTCCACCACGGCCGCGCCGGGCCGACGCCACTGCGGCGAGTCGGGCGCCACGGCGCCATGCACGCCGGGGATCGCCGCCAGCCTCGAGGCGATCGCCTCCGGCCGGGTCGACCCTTCCACGAGCGTCTCATGCGGGATCAACGCGCCGGCGCCGATGCCCGACCGCTCGAGTGCAAGCAGCCCCTGCTTGGCGTCGCCGCGCTTGGCGATCGTGTCCAGGTTGGACAGGCCGAGCTGCAGGTTGGTCGCCGCGAGCACCAGCGCGGCGAGCACGAGCGCGGCGCCGACCGCGGCGATCCAGCGGCGTCGCACCACGAGATTCGCCCAGCCGGTCCACGAGCGGCTGGCCTTGTCGTCGTCGCGCACGTGCGGCCAGTCGAGGCGTGAGCCGACCTTCGAGAGCACGACCGGCAGCAGCGTGACCGCCACGAACACGCTGATCAACGGGATCAGCAGGCCGCCGTATCCGACCGAGCGCAGGAACGGCAGCGGCAGCGCGACGAGCGCGAGCAGCCCGATGGCGACGGTCGTGCCGCTGAACACGACGGCGCGTCCGGCGGTCGCCATGGCCCGCACGACCGCCTCATCGCCCTCCAGCCCGTGGGCGCGCTCCTCGCGCCAGCGCACGACCACGATCAGCGCGTAGTCGATCGACACGCCGAGCCCGATCAGCGCGATCAGGAACTGCACGATCGGCGAGACTTCGGTGATCGTCGTCAGCCCCCACACGACCAGGAAGGTCGTCAGGATCGAGACGATCGCCATGATGATCGGGACGATCGCCAGGAGCGAGGCGAACACGAAAGCGAGCACCAGCAGCGCGCCGAAGCCGCCCAGCAGCGCCTCGACGAGAACCCCCGGGCCGTTGCCGCCGCCGCTCTGCACCGAGAGGGCGTCGAAGCCGGTCACGTGTACGGGCGCGCCGAGCACGGTCATGCCTTTCAGGGCGCGCGTCGCGTCCTTGGCGGCTTCCGGGTTGTCGTTGAAGGCCTGCTTGGGATCGGGACGCGGGTAGACCAGCATGAAGGTCGTGTGCCCATCCTTGGAGACGAGGGCGCGGTTCTGCGTCGTCGCATAGCTCGCCACGCGGCTGCCCGGCAGCGTCCGCTTCAGGCGGGCTTCCACGGCGCGCAGTCCGGCGAGCACGACCGGCGAGTCGACCGACTGCCTGGCGGGGAGCGTGACGACGGGCACCAGCGGCGCGCTGTCGCCGCCGGTGCCGTGGAAGTCGTGGGCGATCTGCTCGTTGGTGACCCAGCCTTCCTTGCCGGGGACCGAGAATTTCTGTTTCAGCGCTTTGGTGGCAGAGCCGGCGGAGGCGACGCCGATCAGCGTCAGCAGCACCCAGAAGACGACGACCAGGCGTTTGTGAGCTAGGACCCAGCGTGTCAACGATGCCATTTCGCCTT
>DATHJQ010000219.1:0-5621 GCA_035286505.1 Solirubrobacteraceae bacterium
AGCGAAGGTGTCGCCGTGAGCTTTACGCAACTGAAACTCACCAATGGTGTATCTGCTCTGAAAGGTGGGGCAGTTGACATCAGCGGCTGCACTGTGACCGGCAGCATCTATGGCGGTGAAAGCAGCGTCGGTCGTTACCTCACCCTCCAAGTGGTGGGTTCCCATCTCACGAAAGCTGGCATCGCCATCGTCGGTTCGGCGTCGATTACCGAATCGGTGATCACCGGTAACAGTGGAACCGGGATCGGGGTGTACGGCAATATAGAACTCACCAGCTCGACCGTCAGCAAAAACGCGGGCATTGGAATTAAAGGCCATACCGGCAACATCGTTCTCATTGGCTCAAAAGTCGTAGGAAACAAAGGTGGCGGTATTGAAGATGACCAGGCCACCATATATCTATCCAACTCCGCGGTTACGGGAAACACGGGCGCAGAACGGGGCGGCGGCATCGCCGCCTTCCAAGCGACAGTACAGCTGGCAGGGACCTCCTCGGTGTCTAAGAACTCGACCACGGGAGAAGGCGGCGGTGTCTGGGCGGTCGACGACACGGAAGTCGTTCTCGAAGGCTCCGCGTCGGTGAAAGAAAACACCGCATCAGGGGAAGGCGGAGGCATCTACGCGTCCGGACACACTTTCGTGACCCTCGAGGACAAGGCATCGGTGAAGAACAACGTGACCGCTAGCAGCGGCGCTGGCATCTATGCGGGCATTGCTTACAGCGAAGAAGAACCCACAAAGGTCGCGTTGGGCGGCTCTTCCCTTGTCACCGGCAACAAAGCTGCTGGCGCGGGAGGCGGCGTCTACCTTCGTGCCATCGGAAGCATTCTTGAACTCGTCGGCTCGTCTTCGATCAAGATGAACGAAGCTGGGGCGAGCGGTGGCGGCGTCTTCGTCGGCAAAAACGAATACGGTGCCGGCGCGTTGATCTTCGGGGCCGGATGGAAAGGCGTCATCAGCGCCAACCTTCCGGACAACATCTTCACCGAATAGAACGCGCGGCCCTGTTGGCGAGCGGGGGTGGCGACAGGCTGCGCCCAGTGGAGCGGTGCTTCGCACTACGTCCCGCGAGGCGCCTCCGCTGCGATGCCGGCGAGCGCGTCGCCGTCGAGGCGAAGCGTCGTCCACTGATCCATGGGCTGCGCGCCGATGCCCTGATAGAAGCCGAGCGCCAGCTCGTTCCAGTCCAGCGCGCACCACTCCAGGCGCCCGCCGGGCGCAACGCGGGCCGCTACAGCCGCCATCAGCGCCCTGCCCACGCCGGCGCCACGATGGTCGGGAAGCACGAACAGATCCTCGAGCCAGATGCTCCGAGATGCGCGGAAGCTCGAGAACGTGGGAAAGAAGAGCGCATAGCCGACAGACCGCGAGTCGTGTTCGGCGATCAGCGCCTCGGCCGCTGGGCGAGCGCCGAACAGCGCGTCGCGCAGTTGCTCCTCGGTCGCCTGCAGCTCGTCGCGCAGGCGCTCGTAGTCGGCCAGCCCGCCGAACAGCTCCAGCAGCACGGGAACGTCATCGCTCGCGGCAGGGCGCACCGTCACCGCGAGCTCGGTGCCGGCCACGCTTCAGCCTGCCACGCGGTCGGGACGATCCGGGTAGAGATCGTCGATCGTCGTCAACGCCACGTAGGGCGCGCCGACGGCGCGCGCGATCGTCGGCCCACCGCCGGCGAGCCGGTCGAGCACGCTGATCACGCCGCAGATCTCATGCCCGGCCTCGTGCAGCGCCTCGATCGCCGCAAGCGTCGAGCCTCCTGTGGTGACGACGTCCTCAACCACCACGCAGCGATCGTCGGCCCCGAGGGCCGGGCCCTCGATGCGCCGCTGCAGTCCGTGCTGCTTGGCCTCCTTGCGCACGAAGAACGCCTTGACGCGTGCGCCGCCGGCGAGCGCCGCGCAGGCGACCGGGTCGGCTCCCATCGTCAAGCCGCCGACCGCCGTGGCCTGCCAGTCGGCAACCTGTGTCGCCAGCAGCGTCGACAGCGCGGCGAAGCCGGCGGGGCGCAGGATCGCCCGCTTGGCGTCGACGTAGTACTGGGCCGTCGCGCCGCTGGTCAAGGTCACCTCGCCGATCACCAGCGCATGCTCGCGAAGCTCCTCGATCAGGCGCTTGCGTGGGTTCGCGCCCTCGCTGGAACATTCGGCCAGAGCGTCCATGTGGGGATCTAATCTAGCGAGGTGCTTCCCGCGCTAGCCAGCGCCTTGCGCTTGGCGTCGGTCGTTCTCTGTCTGGTCGTCGTCGCCTCGTTCACGCTGTTCGTCGTCGATCAGACGGGCAGCGCCTCGGCCCATCAACAGGCGCTGCTCAACAACGAAACCAGGACGGCACCCGCGGGCGCCGCGCCCGATCGGTCTTTGAGCTCGCGCGATGCCAAGGGCGCGGTGCGAAAGACCATCGACGAAATCTCCGAAGCGATCACCTCGCCGTTCTCCTTGGCCACCGACGCGACGAGCAGCGAATGGCTGGTGCGCGGCATCGACCTGGCGCTCGCGCTGCTCGTCTACGGTTTCGCTCTGGGATTTGTCGCGCGCGCGATCCGCGTTCGTCTGTAGGCGGCTTCGCGCCTGCGGCGCGCGGCTGCAGTCGACGCGGCCGTAGCGGGCAACACGGCCGTCCGATCGGAGGGTCGACCGCGGGTGAGCGTCAGGGACCGGCGTTGCCTTTGACGCGGTGGCTGCCGCCGCCGCTCTCGTTGTACACGTCCACCGGCGTGCCCTGCTGCACCCAGCCGTAGATGGCCGACGCGTTGGGGATCGGGACGCGCAGGCAGCCGTGACTGGCGGCGTACGTCGGCACTTCGGCGTATCCGTGGATGGCGTAGCCGCGGATGAAGTAGTTGGAGTCGACCATGCCCTCGGAGTTCGTGCCGAACGTCTTGGAGTAGACGTGAAAGCGCCCGATCACCGTCGGCGTGGATGGCTTTCCGGAGCTCATCGTGTACAGCGCACGCACACGGCCGCCCGGTTCGATCTCCGCGAGCACCTGTTTGGTCAAATCGCCCTCCACGTGCCTGCCGTCGCCGGGATAGCGGACGTGGAACACGCCTCCGCCCTCCTGCAGCCGTTTGAAGACGCTGCGGTTGGTGTATGGAACGCGAGCCAGCCCGGTCACCTTGCGAAAGGCGATCACCGCACGACCGGTCGCTTCGTCGAACACGCCGTTTAGCGGCACGACGAAGTGCAGCGCGTTGAGCTCGGACTGCAGAAGGCGCACCGACGGCCCGCTCGCTCCCTCGGAGAGATCGGGTGAAGCGACGTGCACCTGTTCTGACTTTCCCGAGAAGGCAGCCTGCTGAGGGGTTGCGTAGTGAACGGCGCGCGCTTGCAGCAGCCCAGCGCCGCCGCTTGCGTAGCCGATGTGAAACTGCCCGGCGCCATTGCCGATCGGCAGCACGCTGACGGTCTTCACCTGCACCTTGCGGCCATTGCGGTAGAAGCTGACCTTCACGCGCTGGCCGCCCACGTAGGGCACGACGATGCCGCGCACGACCAGCCGGCTGCCGGCGATGACGAACGGCGGCTTGCCGAACGCGCGCTGGACCACCAGTTTGATCTGCCCGCCCGCCGATGACGGCGGTGCGGCGGGCGAAGCAGGGGCGGACGGGGCGGGCGTCGTCGGCGTCGGCGCGGGCGCAGCGGCCGCCGACGCCGACAGGGCGCAGGCGAGCGCGATCGCCACAGCGATCGTGCAGAGCAGTGCACGGAGCGCGTTCATGCCGCGGAATGCTATCCGTCGCCAGCGACGGTCAATAGAGCTCAGCTCGCCAGCGGTCGCTCGCGCGCGATCACTCCGACGCGCATGAGCACGAGTGCCAGCAGGGCGATGAGCGCGAGCGAGGCGGCTGCCAGCAGAGGTATCTGCCACTGCCAGTTCCACTTGGCGAGCTGGCCGAAGGCGAGCGAGTTGTTCAGCGAGTGCACCGCGATGCACGGATACAGCGAGCCGGTCTGCCGGTACAGCATGCACAGGCCGAAGCCGAGCGCCGCGAGCGGCACGAGATCGAGCAGCGGGGTCGAGCCGACGTGCACGAGCCCGAACAACAGGCCGCTGATGGCCGCCGCCGTCCACGGCCCGCGCCAGTTGCGCAGCGCCGTGAAGATGAAGCCGCGGAACAAGAACTCCTCGCCGATCGGCGCGATCACGCACGTCAGCGCCGCGCTCAGCACGCCCGTGCCGATCTGTTCGAGCACCTTCTCTTCCGGTGGGTTCACGGCAACTTTCCAGGCGAGCGCGAACAGCAGAAAGCCGAGCCCAACGAGCACCATCCAGCGAACGGCTCGCCACAGCGGCGTCGGGCGCAGACCGAACTGCCAGGCCGCCGCCCCGCGGCCGCCCAGCTGGGCGAAGAACACCGCGACGAACACGAAGCCGGCGTCCTGCACCGCCGTGTCGGCGAGCTGCAGGCCGCGGGGCAGGTGCTCGGCGGACCCGTTGACCCCGAGCGCCAACGCCGGGACGTCGACGAGCAGCGCTCCGACAACCGCTACGACCAGCCCGCTGAGCAGCGCCACCGGCGCAGTCCATGCGGGCCACGCGGTGCGCGGCGAGTCAAAGCGACGAACGGGCGCTGCTCCCTGGCGCAGATAGGCCGCCTGATCGGCCTGCGGCGCGGAGGTCAGGCCGTCCACGCCGCTAGGCCACCCAGTGCCAGGTGGCGAACTGCGCGACGAAGAAGGCCATCAGCAGCCCCGAGATGATCAGCGCAGGGCGCTGAAAGCGCGGGTGCGCCGCCAGCCACGCGCCCAGCCACATGCTCAAGGGAAACAGCACGACGAGGAACCGCGGCAGCGACATCAGCGGCTGCGCGGTGACGGGGTAGGAGAGCGGCAGCGCAAGAGCCGCGATCACGTAGGCGCCATAGGCGAGAGGCAGCCTGCGCAGGACGCCGACGATCGCCACGACCGCGGCGGCGAGGAACGCGAGCAGCAGCAGGTTGTGCTCGGAGTTGATGAACGCGCTGTTGCCGTCGATCGGGTAGTACAGGTGGCTCTGCTGCGCCGACAGCAGCTGCCGCGTGCCCTCGAACGCCGCGCGCAGCCCGTCCCACATGCCGATGTAGGGCCCGGCGAAGTGCCGGCCCCAAACGTCCTGCGCGCGAAAGGGCGAGAGCGGATCGCCGCCGGCGAGGCCGAGGTATGCAACATAGAGAGCCAGCCCCAGCGGCACGAGCGCCAGCCACAACAGATCCTTGCGCAGCCGGTAGCGCCGCGCGAGGCCGCGCGCCAGCGGGAAGTCCGGCGGACGGTCCTCGCGCGGCCCGTACACGTACAGCAGCAACGCAGGAAGCAGCAGAACCACGCCCGTGCTGCGCGTAGCGCCCGCCAGCGCGCCGAGCACTCCCGCCACGGCGAAGCGGCCCTGGCGCGCGGCGTAGAACAGGCCGACCGACAGCGCCAGGTACAACGACTCCGAGTAGACGGTCGAGAAGAAGAAGGCCATCGGCGAGAACGCCGTGACGAGCACCGCCAGGCGAGCCACGTCGCCGCGTGCGAGCCGCTCGCCGTCCGCGTCGCCGCCCACGGCGCCGAGCAGCGACCTGCCGCCGTCGCGCGCAGCGCGCGCCAGCTCGAGCGTTGTCAGGCGATGGATGCCATACAGCGCGAGCGCGAGCGCGGCCAGCG
>DATHJQ010000220.1:0-2929 GCA_035286505.1 Solirubrobacteraceae bacterium
AAGATCATCGAGGCCAAGCTGGCGATCGAGTACGAGAAGCGCCACGACAAGCACTCGATCCTCACCAGCTACCTCAACAGCGTCCCCTACGGAACGCTCGGCGGGCAGACCGCGATCGGCGTGCAGGCGGCGTCGCGGATCTTCTTCGACAAACCGGCGTCGCGGTTGAACCTGCAGCAGTCCGCACTGCTGGCAGGGCTGCCGCAGGCGCCCTCGCAGTACAACCCCTTTCGCAACGCAGCCGAAGCCAAGCGAAGGCGCAACGAGGTTCTCGCGAAGATGGCGCAACTGCATTACGTCTCCTCCGCACAGGCCGCGGCCGCCGAGTCCACGCCGCTGGAAGTCAAGCGCGGCTACTTCTACTCCGAGCGCAAGGAGGACTTCTTCTTCGAATACGTTCGCAAGAAGCTGACCGAGCGCTACGGCGCCGCAACCGTTGCGCAGGGTGGCTTGAAGGTTCACACGACGATCGACCTGAACATGCAGCGCCAGGCCCGCAACGCGATCGCCAGCGTGCTCAACGAGCCCGAAGACCCCGCCGCGGCAATCGTCACGATCGACCCCGCAAACGGCGACATCGAGGCGATGGCCGAGTCCCAGAGCTACGAGGAATCCCAGTACAACCTCGCCTCACAAGGCCATCGCCAGCCGGGGTCGACGTTCAAGGTGATCGTGCTCGCCGACGCGCTCTCGCGGGGCATCGACCCGAACAGCACCTATTACAGCTCGCACACGCTGGCGCCGGGCTGGCTCACGGGCTATCCGACATACGAAGTCAAAACGTTCGGCGGGGAGCAGAACGGCACGATCAACCTCGTGCAGGCGACGCTCAAATCCGACAACACCGTCTACGCCCAGTTGGCAGCCGACCTCGGCGAGTCGACCGTCACCGAAATGGCGCACAAGATGGGCGTCACCAGCCCGCTTCACAGCTATGCCGCCGAGTCGCTCGGTGGGCTCACGCTGGGCGTGACGCCGCTGGAGATGGCCAACGTCTACGCGACGCTCGCAGACGGCGGCTGGCGCAACAGCCCGATCGCGATCACCAAAGTCGTCTTCCCCGATGGTCACGTCGACAACAACTGGGGTAAGCCGCACCGCGTGAAGGTGCTCAGCGAAGCGGTCACCGCCGAGGAGACCCAGATCCTCAAAGAGAACGTCGAAAGCGGCACCGCGGGCCGCTCGGCGATCAGCTGCCCGACCGCCGCCAAGACCGGCACGACGAGCGAACTGGTCGACGCGTGGCTGGACGGCTATACGCCCAACTACTCCACCGCCGTGTGGATGGGCTACCCCACCAAGCGCGTGTCGATGACCAGCGTGCACGGCCAGTCCCAGCAGGGCGGCTACCTGCCGGCGGAAATCTGGCACGCGTACATGTCCGCCGTCGTCGAAGGCAAGAGCTGCGAGCAGTTCTCCTCCGCCAAGGAATCGATCTCCTACGAGCCGTTCTACGGCAAATTCGCGACGACCGGGCAGTCGCGCTCCTCCACGAGCGAATTTCAAAGCGAACAACCCGCACCGAGCAAAAGCGAAACGAAGCACGCGCACACTCCGAAACACGCCGAAGCGGGCACGCCGCCCAAGCCGGCGGGCCCTCCGCCGGGGCACGGCAAAGGGCCTGCAACGCGCGGCACGGGCGGGGCCAGCCCCGGCTGAGTCCACACGATCACCGCCCTTGCCGACGGACGCTGGTAGTTTGACTGCGGAAATTGATTGAGAGACGACGGGCGTCGGCACAGCACGCACGCCAGATGGGGGACGCATAGAAGTGGCCAAGGAGGACAAGGTCGAATTCGAGGGCGAGGTGATCGAGGCGCTGCCGAACGCGATGTTTCGCGTGAAGCTGGACAACGACCACGTCGTGCTCGGACACGTCGCAGGCAAGATGCGGCGCTTTCGCATCCGCATACTCCCCGGCGACCGCGTGCGCTGCGAGCTGTCTCCCTACGATCTCGACCGCGCGCGCATCGTCTACCGGCACCGCTGACGCACCCATCGCCGAGCGCTCCCTGATCGAATCCATCGAGGCCGAGCTGGCCGGCGTTGCTCGCACGACGCGCATCGTGCGCGGACCGGGTGACGACGCCGCGGTGGTGCGCACGCATCCACTGAGCGTGGTCTCGGTCGACACGATGGTCGACGGGACGCACTTTCGCCTGCGGAACGGGTGGGCCAGCGCCGCCGAGGTCGGTCACCGGGCGCTCGCCTCGGCGCTCTCAGACCTCGCCGCGATGGGCGCACGGCCGGGCGAGGCCTATCTGGCGCTCGGCCTGCCCTCGGGCTTCGACGAACACCAGGCGATCGCGCTGGTCCGCGGCGCGCTGGCGCTCGCCACGGCGGCCGACACGCAGATCGTGGGCGGCGACGTGGTGACGGCGCCTGCGCTGACCGTGTCGGTGACTGTGGTCGGGTGGGCCGAGGACGAGCACGAGATCGTCGGGCGCGACGGCGCGCGCGTCGGAGACCTGGTCGGCGTAACGGGGACGCTCGGCGCCGCCGGCGCCGCGCTGGCGCTGCTGCAAGGCCGCGCCGCGCACACGCCGGACAGCGAGCGCCTGCTGCAACGCGCGCGGGCGCCTGTTCCGCGCCTGCACGAGGGCCGCGCCCTGGCCCTCGCGGGGGTGCACGCGATGATCGACCTGTCCGACGGCATCGCCGCCGACGCCGCGCACGTCGCGAGCGCCAGCGCGGCACGGCTGCGCGTGGAGCTGGTGCGCCTGCCGCTCGCGCGTGGCGTCAGCGAGGTCTGCGCCCAGATCGGGCTGGCGGCGCCAGAGCTGGCCGCCACCGCCGGCGAAGACTACGAGCTGTGCTTCTGCGCGCCGGCGCACAGCCGGGCGCAGGTGGAGTCGGCGGTGGCGGCCTGTGGCGAGGTCGCGGTCACCTGGATCGGCGAGGTCGTCGCCGGGCCGCCCGGCCTGTCGCT
>DATHJQ010000221.1:0-4580 GCA_035286505.1 Solirubrobacteraceae bacterium
CCTTATCCACGAGCGCCAAGCCTAGCGGGCGCGACCTCGCGCGACCAGCGCCCGAGTGGCGCTCGCTTCACGCGCTGACGGACGCGCCGCCGAGGACCTCTACGGCGATCGCCGCGGCCTCGGTCGGAGTGCGCCCGACGCGCACGCCCTTGGCTTCCAGCGCCTGCGCCTTCGCGGTCGCCGTGCCCGACGAACCGGACACGATCGCTCCGGCGTGGCCCATCTGCTTGCCCGCCGGCGCCGTGAAGCCGGCGATGTACGCGACCACCGGCTTGCTCATGCTCTCGGCGATGTACTCCGCCGCCTCCTCCTCGGCCGAGCCGCCGATCTCGCCCGAGAGCACCACCAGCTCGGTGTCGTCGTCGGCCTCGAACAGCTCCAGCACGTCCACGAACGACGAGCCGGGCACGGGATCGCCGCCGATGCCGACGATCGAGCTGCAGCCGAAGCCGGCGCGCGCGATCTCGTTGCCGATCTGGTAGGTCAGCGTGCCCGAGCGCGACACCACGCCGACGTTGCCCTGCTCGAAGAAGGAGGCCGGGATGATGCCCACGTTCGCCTTGCCCGGCGAGAGGATGCCGGGACAGTTGGGCCCGATCAGCCGCGTGCCCGACCCAGCCGTTCCGGCGGTGTGCCCGTCGCGCTTGAGGGTGTTGTAGACGCGCAGCTCGTCGTGCGCCGGGATGCCCTCGGTGATCGCGATCACCAGCTCGACGCCGGCGCCGGCCGCTTCCAGGATCGCATCCGCCGCGAAGCGCGGAGGCACGAAGATCATCGCCGTGTTCGGCTGCGCCTCGGACATTGCATCGGCCCAGCTGTCGAACACCGGGATGCCCTCGACGTCCTGGCCGCCCTTGCCCGGCGTCACGCCGCCGACTACGTTCGTGCCGTACCTGCGGTTGTTCAGAGTGTGAAAGCTGCCCTCGCGCCCGGTGATGCCGGCCACGCACAGGCGCGTGCCCTCGTCGATCAGGACCGACATCAGGCGGGCGCCCCGACGGGCTGGCCCGCGGCCAGCGCAACGACCATCTCGGCCGCCTCGTTCATCGTCTTGGCGGAGTGCACGTTGGGCAGCGCCGCCTCGCTGAGCAGGCGCCGTCCCTCCACGTCGTTGGTGCCGTCCAGACGCACGACGAAAGGCACCGACGGCTTGATCTCACCGAACGCCGCGATCAGGCCGAGCGCGACCTCGTCGCAGCGCGTAATGCCGGCGAAGATGTTCACCAGCACGGCCTTGACCGCATCGTTTGCGAGGATCAGGTCGACTGCCTGCTTGATCGTCTCCGCATTGGATCCACCGCCGGCGTCGAGGAAGTTCGCCGGCTCGCCGCCCGCGCCCGCCACGACGTCCAGCGTCGACATGACCAGCCCGGCGCCGTTGCCGAGGATGCCGATGTCGCCGTCGAGCTTGACGAACTGCAGGCCCTCCTCCTTGGCGCGGCGTTCCAGCGGGTCTTCGTTCTCCTTGTCCGACAGCGACTGGTTCTCCGGGTGGCGGTACAGCGCGTTGCCGTCCAGCGATACCTTCGAGTCCAGCGCCTTGACTTCGCGCTCCGGCGTGACGATCAGCGGGTTGATCTCGGCGAGCGTCGCGTCCTCCTGCAACCACACCTCATACAGCGTCACGAGCGCGTCGGCGACGCCGTCGAGGACATCTGCGTCGGCGCCGCCGTCGCGGGCGATCTGCACACCCTCCTCGTGCGAGAGGCCCTTCAGTGCGTCGACGTGGTGGCGAATCAGCTTCTCCGGCGTGCGCTCGGCGACCTCTTCGATGTCCACGCCGCCCTCCACGCTGAACATCACCAGCGGCTGCTTGGCCGAGCGATCCAGCAGAACCGACGCGTAGTACTCCGAGGCGATGTCCGACGCATGCTCGATCCACACCGTGCGCACCGTATGGCCCTTGATGTCCATGCCCAGGATGGCGCCGGCGTGCTCGCGCGCCTCGCTCTCGTTGGCTGCGAGCTTCACGCCGCCGGCCTTGCCGCGGCCGCCGATCAGCACCTGCGCCTTGACGACGACCGGGTAGCCGACCTCGTCGGCCGCGACCAGCGCGTCCTCCACGGAGGTCACCGCCTTACCCGAGGAAACCTTCAATCCGTGCCGCGCGAACAGCTGCTTGCCTTGGTACTCCAACAGATCCATTGCGGCGCGGGACTCTAACGCAAAGCAGGGTAACCGCGCCCGACTGCTCCGGCGCGGCATAATGCCCGCCCGATGCCCATCCCGAAAAACGTCACGTTCGTCACATTCGATGTCTACGGCACCCTGATCGACTGGGAGACCGGCATCTACGAAGCATTCGCCAAAGAGGCCCAACGCGATGATTTCGAGATCGACCGCAGCCAGCTGATCGCGCTGTTCCACGAGATCTCACGCGAAATCGAGGGCGGCTCCTACGAGCTCTACGCCGAGGTGCTCAGGCGCACGGCGATCGAGATCGCCAAACGCCTGGAGTGGCCGCTGGAGCCCTCGCGCTCGGGCTTTTTGCCAGATTCCGTGCAGCGCTGGAAGCCCTTCAGGGAGACCAACCCGCAACTGCAGAAGCTGGCCAAGAAATACAAACTGGGACTGCTCTCGAACGTCGACGACAAGCTGCTCGGACAGACCCGCCGCCACATCCCCACCGACTTCGACCTCGTCGTCACCGCCCAGCAGGTCCGCTCCTACAAGCCCGAACCCGCGCACTTCACCGAGTGCGCACGGCGCGTCGGCGGCAAGCGCGGCTGGGTCCACGTGGCCGCCAGCCACTATCACGACGTCGCACCCTGCGTCAAAGCTCGCGTGCCCGTCATCTGGGTCAATCGCGCCAAGGAGACGCTCGAGTCCTCCCAGAAGAAACCCACCGCCGAAGTCGCCAACCTCAAAGAGGCGGCCAAGCTGCTCGGCGTCTCCTAGCGCGGCTCGCAGATGCGAGCCGTCTCGCTGCATCGTGACGTCATCGTCGTCACAAGCCAGCTGTTTCAAGCGCACTGCACGATCGTGCGCGGGCCTGGCGAGGCGCCAGACGCGGAGGTCCTCGCGATCGACTCACCGGTCCTGCCCGAAGAGCTCGAGCTGTTGCCCGCGCTCGTTCAGCAGGCCGGATTCCCCCCGCCGCGGGGATTGCTCGCCACGCACGCAGACTTCGACCACGTGCTCGGTCCGCTGGCCTTCCCCGAGGCGGCGCTCGGCTGCTCCGAGAGCAGCGCCGCGCGCCTGAGCGCCGAGCCAGGCGCCGCGCAGCGAATGCTGCGGCGCTTTGACGAAGAGCTGCACATCGAGCGCTCGCGCCCGCTGTCACTCGGCTCGGTGCAGGCGCTCGCCGTGCCTGGGCGCTGCGCCATCGGCGGTGCCGAGCTGGAGCTGCATCCGGCGACCGGCCACACCGTCGACGGCATGGCCATCTGGATCGGCTGGGCCGGCGTGCTCGTCGCCGGCGACTACCTGTCGGCGATCGAGCTGCCCGTGCTCGGCGAGCGCAAGACCGCCGGCGGGGGAGGGGAGCCCGACGACCCCGGCGGCGCAACCGAGGCGGCTGTGGGCGGTGCGCAGAGCATGCTCGACGCCTACCTGGCCACGCTCGCGCGCCTGCGCCCGCTCGTCGAGGCGGCCGAGCACGTCGTTCCCGGCCACGGGGCGGCGATCGACCGGCCGACCGCGCTGCGCGTGCTCGACGAGGACCTCACATACCTGCACGACCTGCGTGAGCGCGGCGCACAGGCCGCGTTGCCGCAGCGGCGTCGCTCGGCGGTGCAGCGCGAGCTGCACATGCAGAACGTCTCGCGCATCTAGCCTCCCGCCGGCCTCAGCCCTCGCTGTCGGCGACGCTGGTGATCGTCGCGATCGGCGCGCCCGCCTGGATCGGCTGGCCCTCGGCGATCGGCAGCTCGGCGATCGTGCCCGCCTTGTGCGCCGTGATCTCGTTCTCCATCTTCATCGCCTCGATGATGCACAGCAGCTGGCCCTCCTCGACGGCGTCGCCCTGCTTGACGAGCACCTTCCACATGTTGCCCTGAAGCGGCGAGGGCAGCACGTCCGCGCCGCCTCCGCCACCCGTCGACCTCCGCTCTGAGCGCTTGGGCGCGCGCGCGCCGCTCGGCGCTGCGCCGTTGCTGGCGGCCACGCCGCCGCCGGCCGACGACGGCCCGGTCGCGAACGGCGGCCCGACGACGCGCACGTCAAAGCGCTTGCCCGAGACCTCCACGGCGTAGGTCTGCTCGACCTTCTCGGCGGCCTCGTCGCCGTCCTCCACCGGCGGCGCCGGTGCGTCGAAGGCCAGCGTCTTCAGCCACTTCCTGTCCTCCAGCAGGTCGCGGCAGGTCTCGCCCTTGGTCCACTGCTCGGTCGCCAGCAGAGCTTGGTGGAAGGGAATCAGCGTCTTCAGGCCCTCGATCTCGTATTCGCCCAGCGCGCGCAGCATCCGCATGGTCGCCTGCTCGCGATCGGCGTCCCAGACGATCAGCTTGGCCACCATCGGGTCGTACATCGGCGACACTTCGCTCCCGGCCTCGACACCGGAGTCGACCCGCACGCCCGGGCCGCTCGGCTCGCGGTATGCGCCGATCTTGCCTGGCGCGGGCGCGAAGTTCTTCGAGGCA